>JACPSX010000019.1 GCA_016193065.1 Candidatus Tectimicrobiota bacterium
CCTTCTTCGTCAGGTCAAGCCTTCCAACCAAGCAGCTTTTCTGCCAAAGCCATGCCGGCTATCAGTTTCAATCCCTTCTTCGCCAGGTCAAGCCTTCCAACGCCAACGATCCCAGCCAAGCTGGGGGAAACTCCTACGGTTTCAATCCCTTCTTCGTCAGGTCAAGCCTTCCAACGAAGAACCGGTCCCGGTCACAATCGCTCAACACCGCGTTTCAATCCCTTCTTCGTCAGGTCAAGCCTTCCAACTCCGTCCTTGTCGCGTTCTGGATCGGCTGGGAATGTAAGTTTCAATCCCTTCTTCGTCAGGTCAAGCCTTCCAACAACGCGCTGCCATGCCGCTTCGAGGATGTTCCCCTCTACGACACCTGCGAAAGTTCACCGCGCCTGGCTGTCGAGACCTCGCCCTTGCTCCATCAGGCTTTCCTGTAGCTAGTGACGACCAAGGCTCTTTGAGTCCCGGGAATCGGCTTGTTGTTCGCATCGAACTCCGAGGCGATGTACTGGCTGTCCACCCTGAGGTCATCGGCCGCCATCAATGCGGCAACGGACATGATGGCCGTCCCCCCGGTCAGGTCCACGACCATCGCCCTCTCGTCCAGGCCCTTCGACTGGAGCCACCGAATCAGATGGGCGATGTCGTCCCTGATGCTCCTGAGGTTGGTGGGATCGACCGAGATCATCTTGTACCGATCCAGACCAAGTCCGACCTTTTCCACTATCCCTTCCACCACCCGCTCCCTTTCGGTACGATTGGTCCCCAAGAACCCGCAGAACTCCGGTCGGAGCGCCCGGAACACTTTGAGAACGGTGCTGTCGTCCTCGTGGCTCCTCAGGCCGACGGTAAAGATGACCCCGCGCCGGGGAATGTCGAGGGCCAGTGCCTCTCCAACCAGTGCCCGGTGGCTGCGGATCATGTCCGCCCCGGAGGCGACTACGGCAACCAGCAACAGGATGGCCAGGGCGAGCAGCACGATCACCTCAGGCCTGTTGCCGAGGAGCACCGAGACGGCATTGGTGATGAGCTGAAAGCAGATGGCGACAATGGCGATCTCCAGCCACTTTTCGCGGAAGAAAGCCCTCAGGATCCTCACGACCGCTCCTCGCTACGCCGTCGAACCGGGTCTCGCCCGTGCGGCCCTGGCCCGTTCCCGGACCTCGTTCAGGTTGAGGATCTCCGCCACCTCGAACTGCGGGGGATTGCTCCCCGCGACGGGCCGAAGCCGGAGGATGCTGGGAAAGTAGCCCATCCGCCCGTGGAGTTCCGCAAGAAGCGGCGCGGCGCCCACGTGCAGGCTTGGCGGGTTCACGAGGAGCGGGAGCGTCTGCCACTCCTCCGGCGTCAGGTTGACTTGGTCCACCAGCGCCCGCACCTGCTCGGCGAATGGTCGCTCGTGGCCGACCTGCGCCCGGGCCTCGATCACCCGTTCCACCCCTGTAAACTGCTTTGGCCAGATCCTTTAACCCCGGGCCGTAGATCGGTGTTCCAACGCCGAATTGCTCCGAGGCCTCTCGGATGACCCTAATGTGCTCGTCGGAGGCCAGCGCGAAGACGGCCCGGGCGTACGGTCCACCAAAGATCGCTTCGTACTGCCGGATCTTAGCTACGACGGCAGTTACACCTTCGCCGTAGGGACCTCTTGTCTTGCACTCTACAATGCCGAGTCGCCCATTGCGCGCGACCATCACGTCTATCTCGCCCGTGAATCCCTTGATCCTTACCTTCCCCAGTACTTCGTCAAACAACTTGCACTCGTCGAGAGCGATGAGAGCGTAGGCCTCCACCCAGCCACCATTCAGGAACCCCCAGTCCGGTTCGCTGGTAGCCCGGATCCCGAGCTGCTCCTGCTTCCATGTCACCACATTGAGCTCCCCGAGCCTTTGGAGCGCCTGCAATCCCTTACCCTGGGGACAGAAAGAGAGCTGCGTTTCTTGCGACCACGGCTTCTGAGCTGTCTTCATCTCGATAACGACCTTCTTCAGGCAACGCTCATAAGCGCCGTCGTGGTTATCCACAAGCCATTTGACGAACTCCGTCCGTTCCCTTGGAATGGCGTTTGCGGATTGCACATCATCCATGAGTTCGCGTCCCGCCGCCCGCAACTGTGTCCCGATAGGAATCTTTACGTTGAACCGCTCTCGGGCAACCGGCTCCCCATTGGCCCCGAAGCGGATGAGCTCACTCGCCTCGGTGTTCACGTACACCATTGGTGAAGCCGCCGCACGAGCCGCCTGATACGCGCCCAGCGACATGATCTTGGTTCCGCCGGTCAGATTCACGGTGACATGGGCATTCGAGTGCTTCTCGATCGCGCGGCCGCAATCGTCGCGCGCCTTCCGTAGGTCCCAGGGGTCCATCGTTAAAGGCTCAAGGACCTGCACTTTCGAGGTCCGCTCGTCCATCGCCAACGCCCGGCGGAGATTCTCCGCCACCGACCGGATCCTGCGATCATCCGAAAGCAGGAATTGGACGCTCGTATAGCCCCCCGTCCCGGCAGCGAACACGGGGATCAGGTTGGGCTCCCTCCAGCGGCGTCTTCGGGTTGGACTTGAACCATTGCTGATCCGGATAGTTGATCACGTCAGGAGCGTTCTCATCCCAACGAAGAATGCGGTGCAAGTCTTGCAAATTGTCAGTCATCCCGTTGCGGTACCCGTCCACTCGCGCCGAAAGGAAGTCGGTCAAGGCCTTGTCCGTCAGGGGCTCACGCCAACCTCCACCCCACTGCCGATAGCGCAACTGGCGGTCGAGAGCCGTCAGCGCCGTGACCTCTATCTTCGCGCTACCCATGCCAATCGGCTTGCCCATCCCCACCTTGTGGCAGGTGTCGTCCCACAGAACGAGGCCAAAGAGCAGCAGGCTCAGACCGGCCTCGGCCAGGTTGTTGTATTCCACTTCAAACGTGAAGAATGCCCCCGGCAGGACGGCCTCCACCGTCTTGTTCTGGCCGTCTTTCTGTGCGCGCATGCGGGGACCCTGCGGCCGGTGGTAGTAGAACTTCCGCCCGCGGATCTGCGGGATGGGATCCTCCGGCTTGGTCGAATAGAAGTATCTGTGACGGGGCTTCGGTGTACTGAGGACTGCCAGCGTGAATTGCCGAGTCTGATAACCCGATTGCGCGACTGCATCTTGCACGCTCACGTTACCCGAAAACACCTTGCCCCGGTTGAGCATTCCGAATAATCGGCACGCCGCGCACAGCGCACCAACATCTTCACAGGACTGGAATTCGCGGGGCAGTCCGTATGACACTGTCTGCCGCTCGTAGGCCAACCGGTTGGGCAATGTGAAGCATGAATTTGAGGCCGCCTCGACGACGGCGCGAATGGCCCCCTTGAGCGACGTACCAGGAACCATGGGCCTCCCCGTGTGGTCGCGGCACATTTCCAGGGTCTCATGCATCCGCGCCCGGTCGGCGCTCCCCTCCCGGTACTTGGGCACAAACAGCGCCGTGCGGGTGGTCAGCTTACAGGAGATGCGCCCACTCACGCCTTCGAACCTGTCATGAAACCGCACGGCCTCACGGACTGGTCCGCCGCCGGACAATCGCACAAATCCGTAGGGATTCATGGCTCTCCCTCCCATGTCATCCCGACCAGCCGCTCGGACACCAGTGAGGCATCCGACCGGCACCGGAATTCGCGTCGAGCCAGCCGGAGCCGCCCATTCCCTTTAGGTGCCGCCCGGTACTCCAACTGCCGCCCGATCCGTAACTCATCCTTCCCCCACAAATAGCTACCCGTCTCGAACGTCTCCGTGTTTGCCAGCGCCGGCCACGGGCCAAAGGGGGCTCCGGGGTCCTGTTCGCCGATCAGCCTGGCACGATACACGTCGCCCCTGCGCTCCCAACGCAGCTCATACGCTTGCCCAAAGATCCGTCCGTGGGACCATTGGTCCGGCGCGATGGCTTCGGACGGGCCAGGGAAATCAATGGCATCCACGCGCTCCAGGATGGCGAAGGGTGCCTCGGTTCGTGGCGGCTTCAACCACTCCAGCAATTGATGAGCCGTCAGGCTGGCAATCCAGATTTGCTCGGTCATCGCGGCCTCCCACCTCGGTAGCGGGCCATCTCTATAGGCATTTCGTACCGCCCGGCCTTCTCGATCCATAACCGCCCAAGGGTCGCCCAGGGGAATGTTGCGCCCTCGCAAATGTAGGTGCTGCGTAGGCCGTTCGACACCTCCTCGACCGATGGAACATCAACTTCGTCCGGCCGGACGAAATCATAGGCGCCCGCGAGACTTTCGGCGACGAGCGACCCAGCGCCCGTCAGCTTGAGTTGCCCATTCGCCGGCCTCGGCGCATTCGGCCCGAGGAAATCCACGCGGATGCGCGAGACCTGACCCCGTACCCGCCCCAGCCCGCGGGACTTGGCCGCGCCAACCCGAATCAGCCCGTCGGCGAGGTCTGCAAGCACGAAACCCACAAGTCCCATTTGCCAGAGCTCGAAGTTCCTCAAATGTAGGCGCGTGGCGAAGGTCCCCTCGGTCACTACCTCCAGATCGAACTTTACGCCGTGCGCCGCACCGCCGGTGAGGCGGTCAATCCCTACCCCGTCGCGCTGCTCGGGCCTTGGTGGTTTCCCCACGGCGTACGCGTCTTCGGTCGCTAGCCGCCCGCCGAACCAGGTGGACCCAAACAGCCGACAAATGAGGCATGAGTCGGCATAAGCACGCGGACCCTCCAGGCCTTCCTCCTTCGCCTTCTTTCGCGCATCGAAGCAAAGGCCGCACGAGGCTTCAGGCTGATTCGCCTCTACGAACGGATTGCAGGAGGCGACTGGGTTTAAGGTCCTTGCGATCCGTTCGGCGTGACTGCGGAACGTCCCTTTGAGAGAACTCCCGGGGAGGTAGACCTCTTGCGTCCCGTTACGCCAAGTGGTCACGAATGCCATGTCAGGTCCGCTTATCGTTGGCAGTCCCGACTTAATCAGTATCGGTCCATCGGGCGCAATCGCCAAGTCAATCACACATTGGTTCACAAGTTGCTTCAACATCTTTTCCCCCTCGGCATTCAAGCCGGCAGCAGAGCAGCAATGTGTTGCGTGATGAAGTCTCCTATTGGGTTGGCCTCGGGCCAGCCGCGCTGGAGATACACGGTCAGATCTCTAGGCTGAGTGAAGTCTACCGCCGCAATCTGCACGTCCACGAGGTGGCAGCACCCCAGCCCGCGTGATCGGATGCCGCCCAGCGGGATCATCCCTTCCATGAATTCCTGCAAACCCAATGCAATCAGCCCCAGGTCACGCTCGGTTGGATTCTCCAACGTCATGCTGAAAGTGAACTTGGTTTGCGCCGGGACGATCTCATAGTCAAACTTGATCTGCTCTACCGCCCGTTCGCTGTCACGATCGATGCCCACCCCGTCCCGAATCTGCGTCGTTTCGGCCCAGGGCTCGATGACAGGCAGGTCGTGGAAGCGCGCGGCTGAGGCGAGGTGAACGGAGCCGAACGTCTTGCACGTGTCGCACAGGTATTCGGCCAACAGATCGAGCAGGTGAGCCGCATTCAACTCCACGCCTATCCACCCCCCGCGCCGCAGCGCCCGCAGCGCCTCGCGCTCTCTCTGAGCTACAACGTCCTCTCCAACGGCCAGCGCGAGGCCACGGCTGGCGGCTTCGCTCACCATTCGGTACTTTTCCGCGAGGTCTTCGTTCATCGAGAGGCAGGGGTTCGCCCTGTTGAGCGCACAGGTGGCAAATCCGGGCAAGTTCGGCACAAGCCTTTCCACCCCCGCCCGGAATGCGCCCTTGAACGAGGAGCCTGGAATAACTGGCCGTCCGATGCCATCGCGCACGATGGGGCTGTCGGTTACGGTGGATGCCTCCCGGCCGCCACCGATGTGCAGTGCGGTATCGAGAACCAGGGTGCCAGTAAACCGATGGCGGGACCGGAGGTGAGATCGATCAAGGGGGTGGATTGCCATGCTGTCCTCCTGTCCTACAGCAATTGTGAAACAGGTCCCTTCACTCTATCTCTGTACCTTTCGGGAGCACCTTCTCTGATCTTCCTGAAGTATCATTGCGGAGTGTCGCTTCCACCCTCGTGCGTCTCCTTCTTTAGCTCGTCGCCGACTCCGTCGCTACGAAGGATGCGAGAGCATGCTACTGTGTGCGACAAAGTGCTGAACGTACTCCCGCGCCAATCTTAGGAAGAGTGGGTCCAGCGCCCGTCGCACCTCGCTGGGTTTACTGCCTTTGGGGGGGACGGACAGCCCCGCCTCATTCGCCAGCCGCCACGCCTCGTCCTCCAATCCGGCCAGCGCCTTGCCCACGGCTTCCCAGAACTCCTTGACGTCAAATCGTCCTGCCCGCTCTGACTTTTTGCCTTGATGCTCGACGAACTTCTTCACTTGGTCGAAGGATGGGGCCGACTGGACGATGTTATTCAGCCCGGAGAGCTGAGCGTTCCCGATCCTCCGCCCAAGCAGGTCGCGAAACTGCTCGGCCAGTCCGGAGGCGGGCTTTTGCATCTGGTCACTCTCGCAGCAAGAGCTGTCGTGCCGCATCGCTCATGTCAGGCCTCCCGCTTGCGATACATGAACTCTGCGGCCAGGTGCTTTACAAATTCGCGGCACAGATCCAGGTGAACCCGGCGAGGGAGGTCGGCGTCTAGATCAGCAGCGTGCGCACGCTCGTCGTTCACGATCTCGTCCGCCTTCTGGCGGAGCGATTCAAGCACCGCGATGACTTCCCGCCCTACGCTCTCCTTGGCCCAGCCATGGCTACGGGCATCGCGCCCGATCTGTTTCTTAAGGAAATCCGTGATGTCTGACACCTTGTCGGTGGTGTAAGCCAGATTCTCAAGACTGCGAATCTGGGCGTTCCTGAGAGAGGTCTTCGTTAGCCGCTCGGCCAGGATGCGGGGACGGGCATCCTCGAGTTGCTGATCACTGGCCCGCGCAATCGCCGCACGCACTGCCACACGAAGCAGAGCCTTGCGGTCCTGCTGGCTGAATCCAGTTTTCTCGCCCATCGACCTCATCCTTTCACAGTTCTCGCTGCAGGAAATAAGAATGAAACGGATCGCAGGCCGTCATTCGGCCGAACCCCTCCGCCCGCCGGTCGCCGACGCTCTCGCGCTCGATTTCTTGCAGCCGGTCGATCACCGGTTTTCCATCGTAGCCCGGGGGCAGGCGAAAAAGTAGGACGGAGCCACGCCCTAAAGCCCATGTATCAGGCTTGGGCAAGTTCAGCGCCGCATTCCAACCCGGCACAACAGCGGCGCTCAGGACACTGCGACGCCGATCCGCCTCACGGGGTAATTTGAAGTCGTCCGCCTTTATCCCGTCCAATATTGGCTCACCAGCGGGATCGTGTAGGGCAAGGTGGCTTTGCAGCGTTAACGAGAAATACTCGCCTTTCGGTTGACGCTCGAACAGGCCCCACAGAGTTCGCGCGGCTTCATTTAATGCGGCCCACCGATCAGCAATGGTCTGCCTTTCGGCCGGGGCTGCCCCCCACCCAGCTACAGACAACTGCCCCAACCCCCGGCTGCGTCCATAGCCCACGGCGATTCGCTGCCGGTATCCGGCCACCTCGATCAACTTGGAACGCAATTCCTCCGGCAGAGTAACCACGCCACGGAAGAGTACGTCCTCATGGACATCGCTCTCCTCGATGACTTCATGCGAAAACAGCATCCCGTGCGCCGCCGTTCCGGAGGCCCGCTCAATCGCAGTGGTGGTGATTGTTCGCTTCCGCACGGTCACCCGCCGAAACCCCTCTAGCGATGTGTAATAACCTGACTCCAGGCGGTCCCGTCTTTCACGACGTCCGACGCTCCTGCAGTCTGGGCAGTAAAGCCAGCCATTGTGCTCCAGCGGGTCGGGCTGTTCCATTTCACTTGCCAGCTCAAACCGGAGCAGCCCGTCCGTGAGGCTCGTAGATTCGTGATTGCCGAAGCGCTTGCACGCTACCGCTGTCGCCGGCATCAGATGTGCCAGACCATGGTGATCACTCGGGATAGGGAGGAAATCCGAAAAACGGACGACCTCAGACAGAAACAGGTCCCTGAAAGTCGGCTCTTGCGACCGCTCCGGAACGCCGGCGAGGTACAAGTCGGCCAATGCGCCCCGGACGGAGCTAGCGGGCAGATAGTCGAGCGTCGGCGCAAACTGTTCACTTGCGCGCCGCCGGTGTAGCGCCAGGGGAGACTCGGCTTTCAGCGTCAGCGTATCAGCGGTCATGGCTGCGCCTCCGCATCGTCCCTGTAAAGCGCCAACGCCTCGACGTTGGCTAGCTGGCGCTCGACGGGGACCTGTCGTCCACCCACGATCACGTTCCCCGGCAAAACGAATACACACTCCCCCGCACCGCGACTCGCCCCGCCGCCCAGGGTCCCAACCGACTTCAGGCCTGCGAAGAGCAGGACCAACTCGTAGTACACGTCCGGAGCGTCGGCCAAGCTAACGGGGCTCAGCCGCAACCGCCCAATCAATGCCGGTCTGGCTTCATACGTGAGCCCTTCGGCGGTGAACTCGCTCGTGAACAGCCGCGCCTCCGCTGCCAGGCCGCGTGTCCGGCTCAGTTGGACTTGGGTCCGAGCAATTGTCTGGCCGAATACGGCCCGACTCTCGTGGTTAGGACGGAGCCCCTCTACCCACTCTTCGATCAGGCGTGCTGATTGCCAGCGGAGGTCGGTACCCTGCCCTGGCGCGCCGAAGATCCTGCAAACCAGGCAGGTGTCCCGGTGCCGCACCATCTGCCGGGCATGAGGCGCGCGGCAGTCGCCAATCCCATGCAAGGAGGCCAGCGCCTCGCATGCCGAGCGGACTTTACCCTTCAGGGTGCTTCCCGGAATGTAGGCCAGCCCGTCCCGTCCCTTCACCACCGTGCGATTCACCATCCCACGCGAAAATCCTGTCCCGATGTGCATTGGGCCGCGCGTCTGGACGATGAGGCTGGGTAACTCGATGGATGTCGGCTGCATCACTCTCCCCCTACTCCTCAGGCAACACGAATTGGTAAGCCTCGATCAAATCAGCGAGCGCAGTTGTATGGTCGATCCTTGGCGGGTTATTGTCCCGCCGCCATGGCGGCAGGGCCTGGTCACCGTCGCCAAACGCTCTATAGAACTCATCGAGGGCGTCGCGTTGCTCCTTCCCGATGCGGCCGCCAACCTTGACCCAGCGATATATCGCGTCTGCCTGCGAATGAAATAGGCCCTCGTACAGATATTGAAGCTGACTCCGGGGGAACCTCGCTTTCTTGAAAGCCTTCACACACTCAAGGAGGGTTCGCGCCTGGTTCAAGGTGTACGGCCTTTGCGTTAGCCGTATCTGGCGGTCTCCGCGAGGGAACACAAAAGATTCCTGCGTGAGCACCTCTTCGCGCAGCGTATTCAAATCGCTGCTGCCAGCAGCCGTGACGACCATAAAATCCAGCGAGCCCGTACGGTATCCCTCCTCGGCACAGCGCTGCTTTGCTCGTTTGAGCAACTGGCCAGCCAGGCTATGGCAAGCGGCCATCGGAAAACCTGCGTGAGCCAACACGACAGCCGTCCCCAGCGTAAGGGGCTTTTCATCGGGCAGGTGTCCCGCCCTCAAGGCCTCTCGGGAATCCCGTTCAAACGTCGCCGTTATCTCCAGTGCAACCGATAGGGCCATATCTCCGGCTGTAACCAGCATCAGGACATCCCTCACCGTTTTCTGAATCAGTTGATCCAGCTTGTCGGCAAAGGCCCCGTACTCCTCTGCACCTGCGAGCTGCTTCAGCCGCTCGCCGATACTATTCCCGTCCGAGTACATGAAGCCGATATAGCCGGGGGGCCGCGCGACTGCCCCGAGAGCATTCAAGTCTTCCGGCGCGTTCACATCCCGGTTTCGGTCGAATGCCTGCCTCTTGGCGTAGCATGAATGACAGATCGCCGACTGATCTAGGTGCGAGACCCTCGAGGCGGGATGGCGCTCGCAGGCCGCGCATGGCTGCGTATACGATTCGATCCCTGGCAACAGCCGGCGGGCTTTCTCATCCTTCGCCTCTCGCAGTTTGAGCCATGCCATGGCCACCCGCTCCCCAAATCCTTCGGTCTTGGTTGCTGGCGCCAGGCGCATCGGCGCACCAGTGATCGATGCGGTCAAGGCCTTGTGGCCATACGAGGCTTGAACCACGTTGATGATGTGTTTGGCCTTCGCTTCGGAGGGTGCCAACAACACCGCCGAGCCTCCCGCCGCGAAGACAATCTCACAGTCGGGACACACCGGTCGAACCACACGCCCCAATTCCGCCCTGCTGTTTAACTCGGTGAGCAACCAGCTCGCCCCTCTCACCTCACGGAGTTTGTCGGTGGCGAACACGTACTCCTTGATCCGGTCTGTGTCAAAGCAGACAAGATATTCATCACTCATAAGGATTCCTTCCTCTTGGCCTCAAGCCCCTCGGTTGCGTTCGGTGGACTATGGGATTGAGCCCCTCAAGTACCTCTATATTTTTCCCATCGAACACGCTCATGCCCGTAACTCACCGGCGTAAGGGTTCCGGACAGGAGCCCGCGCGGTATTCCTGGCGCTTGATTGTCGAATAACGCGCGCAGGCGCAGGCACCAGAGCGAACTCTGCTCTCCCTCACCTTGAATCGGGCAGAGCCAGCTTGAATAGGCCCAGCCCGAAGACGGTGCCCTTCCCCACGTGCACCCATTCTCCCAATCGGAGGAGCGGCAAGAATTCATCCAGCGCGCCCCGGAACTGGGCCGAGCCAACGAAGCCCCCCATGAGCATGGTCGTCTCCTGCCGGGCCGAGTACCGCTGCCACTCTACCCACCGGAGATCCTTTGCCACAGCCTCAACCGCCTGCGCCCGCTGGATGAGGCCCCGGAAGTCCAGGTCCAGGCGCTGGCCGCAATGGAAATAGGAGAGGGTGGAGAGGCGCCGCAGGAGGTTTCGGATGAGAATGTGGAACTCCAGGTCGGAGGCCAGGCGGTTCTCGAACTTGAGGCGGGTCGGGGTCAGGAACTCAATGCCCAAACGACCGTGATCGTGACCGTGGTCGTGATCGTCATCGTGATCGTGGGCGTGATCGTTGGGGTGGTCGTGGACGGCGAACAGCCGTGATCGTGATTCGTGTTCGTGGCCGTCCGAGGCTTCGGCGCCGGTGCGGATGCGGAAGTCGTCGCGCAAAACCCTGCGGTCGCCTGCGTAGATCATCGCCCACCCATCCGGCCCGCGATTCCTGGTCTCTCCGCGGACCTCGGCCAGGCGGTACCGGCCGTGCTGTCGGCCGAGCCCGGTCCGACCCAGTTCCTCGAAGGCCACGATAAAGTAGGGTAGGTAATCAATCCCCCGCCCGATGAGCGTCAGGCCGAACTCCAGGGAGTCGCCGGCCGCGTAGTTCCGGCGCCCATTCAGGGGCGGCTCGATGACGAAAGGATGGGGCGCGGCCGGGTACTTCCGGAGCATTTCGGTGTCGGCCGCCGGGGGCGTCTCGAAGACGTACTGGTACGGGCACTGCTGGCGGACCAGGCACCGGTCGCACTCCCCGTGCCGAACCACGCAGACCGCCCGCTTGAAGGCATGCCCGAATCCACCGCGCAGGGCAGATCCCGCGTACTCGGGGATCTGCAAACGCTCCTCGGCCTCGATCACGAATTTGAACTTGCCGACCCGGAAGCCATCCAGCACCGCAGGGATCTCCCTAAACAAAAACGCCGCACTTCCCCCGCAGGGAAAATACGGCGACGCCTCCCCCTCCCGACTGACCCATCGCGTCCGTCCTTTGATGCGACAAGGTGGCCCGATGGTGGGTCGTGAAAATACGCTGTCCCACAGGAGATGTCAACTGCTTTATCCGCATTTGTAGTCTTGTACGCGTTTGTACCCCCTCCCGGCAGGGAGAGATCCTATGGCGGATCCCCTCTGAGAGGTATGCGGAGGACCGGACACCTGGGATCCGTCCAGACCGTCAGGGTGACGCCCCACACAAAGACGGTAGAGCTGCCCCGAGAGTAAGACAGCACCGCCCTACGCCGATGCCATTGCCGTTGCGATCGCACAAAAGGAAGACGCCATCATCGTGACCGGGGATCCGGAGTTTGGGAATGTCGAACATCTCGTCACGGTTGACTGGCTCTGATGCAGAAGCAACCGCAGATGGACGCAGATAAACGCCGTTGCTCGATAGGTGTGAAAAAGAATGGACC
>JACPSX010000071.1 GCA_016193065.1 Candidatus Tectimicrobiota bacterium
GGAGATGAATGCGATCCAGGAAATCCCGCTGAGGATTCGGAACCTTTCCAAGAACCTCCTCTACCTGGGGCAGGTTTATGCGGACCCCCGGGATGCGCTCAATGAGTTTGTGTCCAACGCTGCCGACGAGTACGTGCAGGCGGGGCGACAGGGGGCGGTGATCCAGATCTATCTGGGCCGGAAAGGGGATCGGCCGTGGCCCCGGGTGTCGGACCGGGGCCGGGGAATGTCCCGCCCGCAGCTCGAGCGGGTGGCGACCAGCCTGTGCGAATCGGAGAAGGCCAATTTCCGTGAGGTCCCCGAGGTCATTGGGGAGAAGGGGATCGGCATCCTGGGTTTTGCCTCCATTGCCGAGCAATGCGATCTCGTCTCTCGGGCCGAGGGGAGCGACGAGACCCACTGTATGTCCCTGATGAAAGGGAGAGAGTCCTGTACGATCCGCCTTGAGGAGACGCGGAAGCGGACGGAGGCCGGCACCGACGTTTATCTTTACGGCATCTCGAAGGACAACCTGCGGATCCTGACACCGCAGAAGCTTTCCGAATACTTCCGGATTCGCCGGCGCAGCGCCTTGCTGCGGGGCGACTATGCGCTGGAGATTGTGGAAGGGCGGAAGACGTATCCGGTCCGGCCCGAGACCTACAAGGGAATTCCCTTCGAAGTTCCTTCTGCGAATACTTCATTTGGGAAGATCCGGTTCCACCTGTATCTCTGGCCGACACCGGCCCAAGGGAGGCAAGTGGCGGTCATCGGCAAAGGAGGGACGACGATTCTGGACAGCCTGGACGAATTGGACGAGTTTCGATCCCCTCCGTGGAATATGAACCAGGTCCAGGGGGACATCACCTTTGCGGCGCTTGAGCAAACCACGGGACGCAAGGGGATTGTCCGCGACCCGGAGCGCTTTGCCGAGAAGTCTTTGCAAAGGTCCTCAAGGAGTTGGAAGATCTCGAGATGCCTCTGCGGACCGGGGTGGCGGATCCCGGCGGGGAACCGGGCCCTGGTGCCGCCGTCGATCCAAAAGACAGGGTGCCCGGGGGGATCCATCCAGGGCGTCCTAACGCAGCAGGGAATCCCACCAGCCAGGCTGTGGACCCGTCCCAATTCCAGACGACCCGGCAGAGATCCCGTCCCCTGCCGACCTGGTACCCCAGGCCGTTTGAAGACAATAAAAACCACCTGCGCAGCGAGCTGGATCCGGACCAGCGGGTCATCTACGTAAACGACAGACACCCGGAGTATGTGGCCAGTAAACGGACATCGCAGGGGTTCATGGTGTATCTGACTCTCCTTACGGCCAAGGAACTGGCGCTGTGGCATTTCCCGCGCATGGATTCGGTTACCGTTGGAGAGGAAATGATCCGCATCTTCCTCCGGGCCCGGAAGTATCTCCCTGATTCTCTCAGCACTTGAGGGCCGGCCGTGGCCAAGATCGTCAGCTTCATCAACTTTAAGGGCGGGGTGGGCAAGACGACCACCGCGGTTGAGATCGCCGTCAGCCTGGCCGCGCACCACGGCAAGCGGGTTCTCCTGGTGGATTTGGACCCGCAGACCAACGCGACCTTCTACCTGGTCCGGGAAGCGGACTGGGCTTCCTGGGTGCAGGAGCGCGGGTCTCTGAAGGACCTCTTTGATGCCGTGCTGGGCGGGGATCGCCCGTGCGAAATCCGCAATGCCATCATGCAGACCGTCGCTGCGGGAGGGCTGGCCATCCCGGGTCTCCATTTGCCCCCCTCTCATCTGGAGCTGATCAGCGTGGATCTGCGGCTGGCATGGCCTCTCACCTCCGGAAGATCGCCGATGAGTATGACTACATCCTGTGCGATTGCCCTCCCAACTTCAACCTGATCACGCAAAACGGGATGTTTGCCAGCGAGGCCTACGTGGTCCCCATGCTCCCCGATTTCCTTTCCACCATCGGGATCACGCTGATCCGCCGAGAGGTGGAAAATTTCACGGCGGGCATGCAAAGGGCTGTGGCCTCCTTTGGCGGCGGATTTGCCGGACCGCAGCTGCGCGGGGTGATCTTCAGCCGGGTGCGGGTGCTGAAATACGGATCGCCCGCCCGTCTCGCGGGTCTTCACGCGCAAATGATCCGTTCGATCCGGGATGACCCGTTTTTCGGCCCCAAGATCTTCCGCCACTTTATTCCCGAGAGCGTTCACGTCGGTGAGGCACCGGCGCGAAAGATCCCCGCTTCCCTGTCTCCGGACGGCTCGCACCGGGCGCTTGGGAAACAGTTTCGCGCGCTGGCCGCCGAGTTTTTCGAGAAAGTGTAGGAAGGAGCAACTCTGTGCAGACTCATCAACTGGCCGATTTGCTCGAAAGCCTGGCGCAGGCCTGTCGGGCGGCGCCTGACGTGGAGATCTCTGCTGTCTTCTCCCAGCTCGGGATAGAGATTCCGAGGCGGACCCGCTCCGGACGCCCGAAGTCAACCCGGTTGCCGGAGGCGCCTCTGCCCGGGCTGGATGTTGAGGATCTCCGTAAGATGTCTCGGGAGGATCTGGTGGCTTGCTTGAGGAGCCCTCGGCATTTCCGCACGAAGGGGGATCTGGTAGCGCTTGGCCGGTCCTGTGAAATTGCGGTCAACGAGAAGATGAAACGGGAGGAAATTGTCGAGCGGATTGCCCGGCAGTTCCATGATCTTCCCCAGGGGCGCCAGATCCTGGGTTCATTTCCAGCCGGCTAGAGTGGGGTGAAGTTGATCTCCGGGCGGGCCTGGTGCTGGATTCTGTACGATTTTGCCAACACGATCTTTGCCCTCAATATCCTCTCCCTCTATTTCGCCCTTTGGGTGACCAGCGATCTGCCCGGAGGTGAGTACCTCTATGCCCCTGCTTTTTCCCTGTCGATGGTTGCCGTCGCTCTGGCGTCCCCGGTCTTGGGCAATCTGGCGGACCGGATGGGGAATAAGAAGTTCTTGGTCCTCTTCACGCTCTTGTGCGTCGGAGCGACGGCGATCCTCCCCCTCTCCTGGGGCGCGCTCTCGGCCCTGGCCCTGTTTATCGTCGCGAATTTTTCTTACCAGATCGGCCTGGTCTTCTACAACTCTCTGCTGCCCGCGGTCAGCACTCCGGAAAACCGGGGGCGGGTCTCGGGCCTGGGGGTTTCTCTCGGCTACGCCGGGGCGATTTTCGGCATGTACCTGGTTTATCCCTTCGTGGAGCCCGGTGTTTACCAGAAGCTTCCGGAATGGCTCCGGGCGGTCATTGGCTCTCTCTCGGTGCAAGACCTGACTTTGAAAACCGGCCCGCTGCGGATCAATGCGTTTCTCCCCTCGGCCTTGCTGTTCTTGGTTTTTGCGCTCCCCCTGTTTACCGGAGTGCGCGAACCCTTGCGGGACAGAGTGCGGCCCGATAGGGCTCCGGTCCTGAAAGAGATCTGGGCAACTTTGCGCGCTCTTCCCGGGCAGCGGGACTTGGCCCTTTTCCTGCTCGCCAACTTCCTCTATGAGGATGTGATTCATACGGTGATTCTGGTCATGGCCATCTATGCCGAGAAGGCCATCGGGTTCTCCTCGCAAGGAGCAATCAATCTCCTGATCGCCATCTCGACCGTGGCGGCGATCCTGGCCTCCTATGTGTGGGGCTGGCTCTGTGACCGGCGTCCTCTGAAAGGGGTCATGCTCTGGGTCCTCGGGGTCTGGATGGGGGCACTGATCCTCGCCCTGGGGATCACTTCTCAAAGGGAGTTTTATGCCGTCGGGGTCCTGGCAGGGGTAGGGCTCGGTGGGGTGTGGGTGGTGTCGCGTCTGTGCCTGCTCGCTCTGGCACCGCGGGAGCGGATCGGGGAGTACTTTGGGCTCTACGGGGTGACCGGCAAGGTCGCTGCCGTGGTCGGGCCCCTGGTCTGGTCCGGGGTCCTTCTCCTCTTCTCTTACCGGGAAGATCTCAAATACCGCGCTGCAATTGCCGCGCTTCTCGTTCTTCTTGGAGCGGCACTGGCGATCTTCTCCCGGGTGCGAATTCCCGAGGCGCGGCGCTGTCAAACTCCTTGACACCCCCGGGACCGTGGGCTACAAGAGGCAGTGACAGCCTACGCTTTATCATTGCTGGATGAGGGGGATCAGGTTCCATGAAGATCATTGTCTGCATCAAGCAGGTTCCGGAGGTTGAGGACTTAAAGTTTGATCCTGACAAGAGGACTTTAGTTCGGGAAGGAGTCGAAAATATCATCAATCCCTTTGACCGCAGGGCGATTACTCAGGCGGTGGCCCTCAAAGAGCAGTTTGGCGGGGAGGTTCTTGTGGTAACCATGGGTCCTCCTCAAGCCGAAGAGGCCTTGGTGGAAGCTCTGGCGATGGGTGCGGACCGGGCTCTTCACCTGGTCGATCGGGCCTTTGCCGGGGCCGACACCCTGGCTACGGCCAGAACGCTGGCCATGCTCATTGAGCGGGAAGGGTACGACTTGGTCTTTTGCGGCCGCTACAGCGTGGACGCGGAGACGGGGCAGGTGGGCCCGGAAGTCGCCGAGCTTCTCGGCATCCCTCAGGTGACGGGGGTGCGCAAGGTCGAAGTTCAGCCGGGAGGGAAGAGCTTCCTTGCCGAAAGAGAAACGGATGATGGCTACTCGGTCCTGGAGGTCCCGCTGCCTGCTCTTTTGAC
>JACPSX010000072.1 GCA_016193065.1 Candidatus Tectimicrobiota bacterium
TGGATCCCGAGGTGCTGCTGGCGGCAGTCAGGCACCTGCCGCGCTAGCCTGTCAAAGCCAGGTTGCTGGAGGTGAACATGAGAAAAGCCATCGGCCTCTTGCTCGTCATCGTTCTCGCGGGTCTGCTGACGTACGACGCAGGCTCCCCCGTAGGGGCGCAGGAAATCGACCTGAAACTGTCCCACTTTATGGCGCCCGCCCACCCCATGGACCAGTTTGTCATGCGCCCCTGGGCGCAGAAGGTGGAAAAACTCACCCGTGGGAAGGTAAAGATCAAGCTCTTTCCCGGCGGCGTGCTGGGTCCCCCTCCGGCGCAGTACAATTCGGCCGTCAAAAACATTGCGAACATCGCCTTCGGCCTTCAGGGGTACACACCGGGCCGTTTTTCCGTCACCTCGGTGATGGAGCTTCCCTTCCTCGTCGACGATTCGACGGACGGAACCCGCGTCATGTGGGATCTCATGAAAACCTTCCTGAAGGATGAGTACAAGGACACCCACGTCCTGCTTCTCTGGCAGTCCGACCCCGCGATCATCATGACCCGGAAGAAGCCCGTGAAGACCCTGGAAGACATGCAGGGCCTCAAGATCCGCAGTCCCTCGGCCGCACAGGCGGGGATCATCAGCGCTCTGGGCGGCGTGCCCGTGCAGATGCCCATCACCGACGCGTACAACTCCCTGGAGAGGGGAGTGATCGACGGGATCATGGCCCCCTGGTCCGCGGTCCGCTCGTTCAAGTTCGATGAAATCGCCAACTACTACACCGACGCCGGGATCGCCCGCAGCACGTTCTTCCTGGTCCTGAACCAGAAGGTCTGGGATGACCTTCCCGCCGACGCAAAACAGGTGATTTCGGAGACCACCGGCGTGGAGGAATCGGTGCACGCAGCCCAGGTCTACATGGATATCGCGGAAAAGGCCAAGAGCTTCGTCAAGCAGAAGAGGAGCGAGATCATCCTCCTGTTGGGGGCGGAAAAGACCAGATGGAAGAAAGCCGTGCGGCCTTTTTCCGACCAGTGGGTCCGGGACATGGAGAAGAAAGGTTTGGCCGGCGAGAAGATTCTGGCTGAGGCCGAGAAGCTGGCCGAAAAATACGAAAAGAGCCGCTAAGCCCAAGGCGCATGACGGGGCTCGAACGGCTGTACAATTTGCTATCCCGCCTGACGAAGGGATTAGGCTACGTCGCCGGGATCATCCTGATGGTCCTCATGGGGATGACCATCCTCGACGTGGCCGGCCGCTATCTCTTCGACGATCCGGTTCCCGGCGTCTTTGAGCTCACCCAGATCATGATGTCCATCCTCGTGGCCTTCGGCCTGGCTTACTGCGGGACCAGGAAAGGTCACGTGGGGGTGGATATCTTTTTCCACAGATTTCCCCGGCCCCTGCAGAGAATCTCCAACCTGCTGACCGGTGTTCCGTCTCTGGTGCTACTCATTCTGATCGTGGTTCAAACGTATCAACACGGGCTGGAAGTAGAGAGCAATCACACGGTATCCGGGATTCTGTCCATTCCCCTCTACCCGTTCATCTTCGTGACGGCCCTGGGGATGGCTTTCTACGCCCTGGTGATCTTGCTGGACCTCGTCCGGGGCGTTCTCGAAATGATCCATGAGCAGTGAACTCCTCGTCGGAATCTACGGAATTCTCGCCATGATCGGTCTCCTGATCTTTGGGATGCCGGTCGGACTGTCGATGGCCGTGGTCGGCTTCGTGGGATTCGCTCACTTGGCCGGCTGGCAATCCGCCCTGGCCATTCTGGGAAGCTACCCCTTCGATTACAGCGCCAACTATGCATTGAGCATCATTCCCCTGTTCATTCTCATGGGTCAGTTCGCTTATTACTCAGGCATGAGCCGGGACATGTTCTATTCCGCCCACCAATGGCGCGGCCACCTTCCGGGGGGCCTGGGTATGGCCACCATCGCGGGATGCGCGGGGTTCGCGGCCGTTTCCGGCTCGAGCCTCGCCACCTCGGCGACCATGGGAACGGTGGCCCTGCCGGAAATGCTGAAGTACAAGTACCATCACCGGCTGGCCGCCGGCAGCATCGCCGCCGGGGGAACGCTGGGAATACTGATCCCCCCGAGCACGGGATTCGTCGTTTACGGCCTGATCACCGAGCAATCCATCGGAAAGCTGTTCCTGGCGGGCATCCTCCCGGGCCTCCTTCTGACCGTCCTGTTCATGGTCAGCATCTACATCCAGACCCGGCTGAAGGGAGAAGATGCGTTCCCTGGCCGGCGCCTGGGGAATCACCGCGCTGTTCATCGTCGTGATCGGGGGGATCTACACCGGGGTCTTCACTCCGACGGAAGCCGCGGCGGTGGGCGCTTTCGGCACCCTGCTCTTCGCCCTCTGCAAGGGAAAGGCGAAAGGAAGAACGATCAAGGAGAGCCTGCTCTATTCCATCCAGACGACGGCGATGATCTTTCTGATCCTGATCGGCGCCCACATCTTCACTCCCTTCCTGGCCATTTCCAACCTCCCCACGGTCCTGGTGGGGCTGGTGACGGAACACAATCTCTCCCCGTATACAGTGCTCATCGGTTTCGTCGTCCTCCTGATCATCCTCGGCTGCTTCCTGGAGGGGCTGGCGATGATCGTGATGACGGTTCCCCTCGTTTTTCCGGCGATCACGGCGCTGGGGTTTGACCCCATCTACTTCGGGGTGATTCTGGTGATCGTGCTGGAAATGGGGCTCATCACCCCACCGGTGGGATTGAACGTCTTCGTGCTGAAGGGGGTCGCCCCCGATATCACGCTCAAGGACGCCTTCATCGGGATTTTCCCTTTCTGGCTGGCCATGCTGGTCTGCCTGGTGATTTTGCTCCTCTTTCCCCAGATCGCGATGCTTATCCCGAACACTCTCTGAGAGAGCTCTCCTCCGTTTCCCATTACCATCGGGAAGTTTCACCGGGCTCGATCGCACCCCCAGGAATCCTTGCCGTCGGGGCCGACAGCAAGAAGGCAAATCATACCTTGCTGCGATCCAGTTCGTCTCGTGCCGGATTTCTTGAGAGGAGCAAGGAAGATATGGCTAACCCGGAGGCGGAGTTCAAATCGTTACAGTGGAGTTCGCAGGGACGTTCCGGGGGGAGAAACTGTTCTCCTTCAACGGGCCGACAGGAGACGCCGCCCGCCGGCGCAGCCGGAGAGTCCGGGGGCTCCGCGGCCTGCGGTTCCGTCTCCTGACGCAGGCGGCCCGGCCCGTGGCGCCGGCGCCGGTAGAGTTTTGTGAACAGGGAAACGAGGAGGGCGGCGCCGAGAGCTGCGGCCAGGATCCTGGAAGCGGCCCGATACCGGAGAAGAAAACCTTGCAGCCGCCACCCCACGCTGTACCCAGTGAATAGGAACGCGGCGGCCCAGGTCAGGGCTCCCGCGGGCCGAGCCGGCCAGCGGGAAGAGGAAACCCCGCACCCCCACGATGAAGCGCCCCAGGATCACGGCTGCCGGCCCGCGCCGCCGGTAAAAGTCGAGGGCGTTCTCCATGCAGTCCCCCGAGCCCAGGGTCAGACGGCAGTAGAGCTTGAGGAGGCCGTGCCCTCCGAGCCGGCCCATCCAGTAGCCGATGCTGTCGCCGATGAGGGCCGCCAGCCAGGCGACCAGAAGGCCGGATACCGGATCCACCTGACCCATTCGCGCCAGGGCGCCGAACGTCATCAGGAAGAGTTCCCCGGGAAGAGGAAGTCCGGCGTTGTCCAGAAGAATGGCTCCGAAGAGGATCCAATATCCGTGCCGGACAAATGAATCCAGGAGAAGCTCGATGCTCACGGAAGGGAGCCTCCCAAAGTGTACCGGGCTATTCCGGAGATGTTTTCTCGCAAACCCGGGGTTTCCCGTTCGCGGAGAACCCGGGGGGCAACTGGCGATCCGCCTGCTGTCTTAAACTCGCATGGCGGGCGGCCAGCGGCCCCGGGTGGATTGCCCTCCTTACGGCCGGAGGCTACTCGGCGCCTCCGGCAAAACCCCCGAGCAGCGCCCCGTAGACCGCGTGGGCCAGCAGAGAGGCCATGACGGCCATCAGGCCCCCGGAGTTGGCGCTGAAGAATCCCCCACCCATCATCGGAGTGACGGCCGCCTGGGAGAGGAACCAGAGGACGAGACCCAGGAGGGTTCCCCTCATCCAGGACGCGCCGGGCAGCAGGCGATAGGCGGCATAGACATAGACCAGCGGGAAGATGATGCTGCCGTTGATGAAATGCATCAGCATCCCCAGCAGCCAACTGCCGCCGAGGACGCTTCCGAGCATGGCGGCTACATCCATCGGCCGGCCCAGCATCATGGGGGCGACGAAGTACATCATCATGGTCATGACGGCGGTGCCGTTGAATCCCCCGAGGATGGCCGTCGGCAGGGCGGGGTGTGTCGAACCGCTTGCGGCCGAGGACCTGGAAGCGGAGTTCGTAAGGACTTGTTGCATGTGTTTTCCCTCCTCATTTCGGTTGAGAGCGGGCGGCCGGGGCCCGGGGCTTTCCTCCCCGTGGTGAGGTCCTGGGTTCCGGCGTTTCCATTGATAAGATGAAGCAGGCGTGCAAACGATTCACCTCAGCGAGGACAAAGGGGGAGGTTTCTGCTAGTGTAGTGTCCCAGGAGTCCCTTGACTCATCGTTCGTGGTGAGCTTGTCGAACCATGAACGAAACCCGTTGAAAACGCTTCGCCCTTCGACCGCGGGTACCCGCGAAGCGGGTGCGGCTTCCGGGTGAGGGCGAACGGAATTGTAAAGAAGCGTTGGGGACACTACACTAGAATGCCGGAAATTCTTCCGATCGCGAGAACTGAAAGTCCAGGTTCCGGGTTTTGACTGGAGAGAGGGAACTCCCGGCACGCCGCCAGCGGAGGAACTGAGGGTCGATGAACCAGCGATCCGCAATAGACCGGAGCTCTGATCGAGGCCGTCAAGAGACTTCAGAACGGAGACAAGAGCGCCTTGGAGGTGATCCTAGCCCAATGCCAGGAGCGCCTCTACTAGTACGCCCTGAGAATGACCGGGGACAGCAACGACGCCCAGGAGGTGCTCCAGGAGGTCTTCCTGACCGTCCTGGAGAAGATGCGCACCTTGCGGGAGCCGGGATCCTTCCTCCCCTGGGTATTCACCACGGCGAAGAATCTCTGCTACCTGCTCGGTCGCCGCGGTAAAATCCAGGTTACACCGGGCGCGCCTGTTTGTGCGAGAGATTCTCTCTCGGTACCTGAGGGAAGGGAGCAGCCGGAAAGACGA
The DNA here is from genome assembly GCA_016193065.1 of Candidatus Tectimicrobiota bacterium. Classification (GTDB taxonomy): domain Bacteria; phylum JACPSX01; class JACPSX01; order JACPSX01; family JACPSX01; genus JACPSX01. The sequence continues at coordinate 5,222 of JACPSX010000072.1, forward strand.
ACGGGAGCGGGGAAGAGTGCTTAACCTTGTGAAAAAAGCCTGGACCGCTATGCGCTGCCGGATGGTGATGCCCGGGGGGATCAGTTGCGAGGCACTGAACCAACTGC
>JACPSX010000073.1 GCA_016193065.1 Candidatus Tectimicrobiota bacterium
ATGCCCATCACATGGTGCTCGGCCGGCCCCGAAGTTTTGTCATGGACCATGCATACTGGGGGCAGGAGCACGGTCCCGGCGCGATCGGGCGGTTTCTCAAGGACAACGGGATCCCCCATGAGCGGATCGAGGAAGAGGACAGGTAGATCGAGCGTGTCGTGGATCGGCTGCAGGACGGGAAGGTCGTGGGCTGGGTGCAAGGCCGGTTTGAATGGGGTCCGCGGGCCCTGGGAAACCGGAGCATCCTGGCGGATCCGCGGCGCGCCGAGATGAAGGATATCGTGAACACGAAGATCAAATTTCGCGAGCCGTACCGGCCGTTTGCTCCTTCGGTGCTGGTCGAGAGGGCGCAAGAGTACTTCGTCCTGCCGGAAGCCGCCAATCATTATCCGGCCCGCTTCATGCTGTATGTGGTGGACGTGCGGGACGAGAAACGAGAGGCCATCCCCGCCGTCACCCATGTGGACGGCACGGGGCGGCTGCAGACGGTTCGAAAAGAAGTGAGCCCGAGGTATTACAGTCTTATCGAAACCTTTGGCCGGGCTACCGGGGTGCCGGTCCTGCTCAACACTTCGTTTAATCTCAAGGGGGAGCCAATCGTGAACACCCCGCAGGAGGCGTTTTACACATTTGCCCGAAGCGGGATGGATTGCCTTGTCCTTGAGGACTATTGGATCGAGAAGGCCAAGGGGATAACGTGAGGATGGGAGATAGGAGACTGAGGACCGGTAGAGCTGAGACGGAAAGTGGACGCATCTATAGAAAATCCCCCTGCTCCCCCCTTTAAAAAGGGGGGAAAGGGGGGATTTCGCAAGGGAAATAACAATTCCCCTCTTCCATACTCCCCCTGAGGGTAGGGAGGAGGTGAGCAGGGCATTTTCTGAGCAGGTCTATGCGCTGGGAAATCGCTTGCCTGTCTCGGAACGATTTAACCTGCTGTCACAGGTAGAACGAGCTGCCACATTACTAAAGGAAGGGAGCACGTAGATGCGGTGGGTCGAGAGTCTGGCAAGCCGGGTGGGCATCGGGAGTGAGCTGCTTCAGTTCTTCTTGCAGCACAAGTGGTGGTGGTTGACCCCGATGATTTTGGTGCTGTTACTTTTCGGTGCTCTGATTATCTTTGCCCAAAGCTCCGCGATTGCGCCCTTCATCTACACGCTTTTTTGAGGGGGTTCCAGTCATTCTGAAAAAGGCACTCATCACGGGCATTGCCGGTCAGGACGGGTCCTATCTAGCGGAGCTTCTGCTCTCAAGAGGGTACGAAGTCCATGGGATGGTGCGCCGAGTGGCCATCGAGGATCCGGAGCATCACCTCTGGCGGCTTCGGCAGATCTTGCCGAACATCACCCTACATGCTGCCTCCCTGGAAAGCTTCGGGAGTATCTTCAAGGTGGTGAACAAGGTCCACCCGGATGAGTGCTATCACCTGGCGGCCCAGAGCTACGTCGGCTACTCCTTCGACGACGAGTTCTCGATATTTCAGACGAACATCAACGGCACCCACCACGTCCTGGCCGCACTCAAAGAATGCGCCCCGACCTGCCGCTTCTACTTTGCGGGCTCCAGCGAGATGTTCGGAAACGCGAACACGGCCCCGCAGGATGAGGAAACGCCTTTCCGCCCGCGTTCCGCCTACGGGATATCCAAAGTGACGGGCTTCCATTTGACCTGCAATTATCGCGAGGCTTTCGGCGTTCACGCCTCCTGCGGGATCCTCTACAACCATGAGTCTCCGCGCCGAGGGTTCGAGTTTGTGACGCGTAAGATCACATCTCATGCCGCGATGATCAAGCTGGGCCGGGCAAAAGAGGTGCGGTTGGGGAACCTGGAGTCGAAGCGGGACTGGGGCCATTCGCGGGAGTACGTGGCGGCCATGTGGCTCATGCTGCAGCAAGAGCGGCCGGGCGACTATGTCATTGCGACGGGAGAAATCCATTCCGTGCGGGAATTTGCGGAGGCGGCGTTTGCCCACGTCGGCCTCGACTATCGCGAATACGTCCGGATCGACCCGCAACTCTTCCGGCCCGCGGAGGCGAATCTTCTGGTCGGCTGTCCGGCAAAGGCCGCGCGGGTTCTGGGCTGGAGCCCGAAAACGAGGCTGAACGAGTTGGTCGCCGAGATGGTGGACGCCGACCTTGCGGCTCTGCAGGCATGAGAGTCATGCACTTGAATCCCATGAACCCCCGCGTCATCGAAGCCCGTTCCGGCTGGAAACTCATCGACTTTCACGAGATCTGGAGATACCGGGATCTTTTCTATTTCCTGGTCTGGCGCGACCTCAAGTCGCGCTACGCGCAGACGGTCCTGGGTGTCGGCTGGGCCGTGATTCAACCCGTCTTTTCCATGATTGTCTTTACTGTGGTCTTCGGGAAGCTGGCCCAGGTGTCCTCCGACGGCATGCCCTATGCCATCTTCAGCTTTGCAGCCCTGGTGCCCTGGACATACTTCTCCGGTGCGCTGAGCGACGCCACCGGCAGCCTGGTTAGTGCCTCGAGCTTGCTCAGCAAGGTCTACTTTCCCCGCTTGATCATTCCCTTGACCCCCGTGCTGGGCAAGCTCGTCGATTTCGGCATTGCTCTGATCCTGCTCTTCGGCATGATGGTCTGGTTCCATACGACCCCGACCCTATGGGCACTCTTGTTGCCCTTCCTGGTCCTGCTCATGATGCTGACCGCCGCTGGTCTAGGCATGTGGCTCACCTCTCTGGCGATTCGGTATCGCGACGTCAGGTACGCTGTAGGGTTTGCTGTACAGTTACTTATGTATGCGGCGCC
>JACPSX010000074.1:0-4122 GCA_016193065.1 Candidatus Tectimicrobiota bacterium
TGATGGAGAGCCATATTGTTCCAGGCATGGTATTGTTCGGGGCTGACTCCCACACCTGCACTTACGGAGCTGTGGGGGCCTTTGCCACCGGGGTCGGGAGCACCGACCTGGCAGCCGCCTGGGCACTGGGAGAACTCTGGTTCCGGGTTCCTGAGACCATTCGGGTCAACTTCTGGGGGAAGCTGCCCCGCTGGGTAACGGGGAAGGATTTGATCCTCAAGCTCATCGGCGAGATCGGGGTGGAAGGGGCCCTCTACAAGGCACTGGAGTTTGGCGGGGACACCATGCCCCAGGTCAATATGGCCGGAAGGTTTACCATGTGCAATATGGCCATTGAAGCCGGGGCCAAGACAGGGATTGTGGAGCCCGACGAGGTGACCGGACGCTACGTGGAGCGCAGAGCCCCGCGTCCATTTACCCTGTGGCATTCGGATCGGGATTCGGTCTACTGCCGGACCCTTGATTTTTTCGTGGACGGAATGGAGCCCCTGGTGGCCCGGCCGTTTTCCCCGGGCAACGTGGTGCCCCTGGGGAGTCTGGGAAGAGTGGAGATTGACCAGGTGGTGATCGGCTCCTGCACCAACGGCCGTTTGGAAGACCTGCGCCTGGCCTGCGAGGCCATGCAGGGGAAGAGAGTCCACTCCAGGGTGAGAGCCATCGTGGTGCCGGGAAGTCAAAGAGTCCTGGCTCTGGCCATCTCCGAGGGTCTCATCTCCCGGTTGGTGGCTGCTGGGGCCGTCATCTCCCCTCCCACCTGCGGCCCGTGTCTGGGGGGGCACATGGGCGTTTTGGCGGACGGGGAACGTTGCCTGTCCACGACGAATCGCAATTTTGTGGGGCGCATGGGAGACCCGAGCAGCGAGGTCTACCTGTCCGGACCCGCCGTGGCGGGCGCTTCGGCGGTTCTGGGACGCATCGCGCACCCTGAGGAAGTATGAGAAGGATGAAGCGGGAAAGGAAAAAAGATCACTTTCGGGGGCAGCCCTCAGGATCTGAAATCTTTGCAGCAAGGGACTCCGTTCTCGGTTCTGGCACCCCCCTCGCCAGTAGCCGCCTGAAACGCGAGTGCCGGAAGCAAGGATGGAAGGTCTTTGCAGGGTCTGCCCCCGCCTCAACTTGCGGTCCCGCAAACCCGCTGAGGAGTTAGATCCGAGACTGCATAGATGAAAAAGTCACAGGAGGAAACCATGGGCAGGCTTCGGGGGCGAGCCCTCAAGTACGGGGACAACGTGGACACGGACGGGATTATCCCGGCCCGCTACTGCACAAGCTTTCAAGCTGGCGATCTGGCCGCCCATGCCATGGAAGATGTGGACCCGGAATTCTCACGGAAGGTTCGACCGGGGGATATTCTGGTGGCCGGGCGCAACTTCGGCTGCGGAAGTTCCCGGGAGAATGCACCTCTGGCTCTGAAAGGAGCCGGGATCGCCGCCGTGGTGGCGAAATCTTTCGCCCGGATTTTTTACCGCAATGCAATTAACATCGGGCTCCCCTTGCTGGAATCCGAACTGGCGGTTTCCACCTGCGAGGAAGGAGACGAGATGGAAATCGACCTGGACCGGGGGCTGATTGACAACCTGAGTCGGGGACTGCAGGCCCAAGTGCAGCCTTACCCATTCCTTATGCAGGAAATCCTGGCCATGGGCGGCATGGTGGCCTTCGTAAAGAAGCGCCTGGCAGAACGGAACTAAGAGAGCGACGATGGGATCCGTTACGCTGCTTTCTGGAAACGAGGCCGTCGCTCGCGGGGCGTATGAATTTGGAGTGCGGGTGTCCGCTGCTTACCCAGGCACCCCGAGCACGGAGATCCTGGAGACCCTGTCGCGCTACCCCGAGGTTTACTCGGAATGGTCCCCCAACGAGCGAGTTGCCTTTGAGGTCTGCTTTGGCGCCTCTCTGGCCGGCGGCCGGGTGCTGGCGGCCATGAAGCACGTGGGACTCAACGTGGCTTCGGACCCGTTCATGACGGCCAGTCTCACGGGAGTTCATGGCGGCTTTGTGCTCGTCTGCGCCGACGATCCGGAGATGCACAGCTCACAGAATGAGCAGGACACCCGCCTGTACGCCCGATTTGCCAAGATTCCCTTGCTGGAACCCTCCGATAGCCAGGAGGCCAAGGACTTCGTGGGGGAAGCCCTGGAGATCAGCGAGCGCTTCGACACCCCGGTCATTCTCAGGCTCACGACCCGCATCTCGCACACCAAGACGCCCGTGAGGCTCCAGGAGCGCCAGCCGCGACCCGAGCCCAAGCCGGGGCTGAACCCCAAGAAATACGTCATGTTGCCCGGCAACGCCCGCCCTCGCCACCAGAAGGTTTTCGAGCGCCTGAAGGCTCTCAAGGATCTCTCCAATCAAAGCCCCTTGAACCGGATCGAGTGGGGGAGGAAAGACCTGGGGATCATCACCAGCGGGGTTTCCTACCAGTACGCCAAAGAGCTCGTGCCCGGGGCAAGCTTTCTCAAACTGGGTTTCCCCTACCCCGCGCCCGCGAACAAGATCCGCCAGTTTTTTGCAGAGGTCAAACAGGTGCTTGTGATTGAGGAGCTCGAACCATTTATCGAAGAACAGGTCCGCCTCCTGGGCTACCAGGTCCAGGGAAAATCTTATTTCCCGCCCACAGGAGAGCTGACCCTGGAGAAAGTGGAGGAAGGACTGGTGGAGGCAAACGTATTGCCCCCAAGGCATCGGGTCAAGCACAAGTTCCCGGAAGTTCCGGCCCGTCCCCCGGTCCTCTGCCAGGGGTGTCCACACCGCCAGATCTTTTACGCCCTCAGACGTCTGAAAGCCACCGTGATGGGAGACATCGGCTGCTACACCCTGGGAGCTCTGCCTCCCCTGGAGCGCATGGAAACCTGCCTTTCCATGGGAGCCAGCATCGCCACGGCCCTGGGCTATGAAAAGGTGCGGGGAAACAGCAAGGGACTCGTGGCGGTGATCGGAGATTCCACGTTCCTCCACGCCGGCATCTCGGGGCTCATGGACGTGGCCTACAACAAGGGGACCTTCACGACAATCATCCTGGACAACCGCACCACCGCCATGACCGGCGGCCAGGATCATCCGGCCACCGGGAAGACCTTGGCGGGGAATTCAACCCGCCCGGTGGACCTGGGGGAAATTTGCAAAGCGCTAGGCATTGAGCGGGTGCGGGTCGTGGATCCTTACGATTACAAGGCCACCTTCGCGGTACTCAAGGAAGAGATCAACGATGGTATTCCCTCGGTGGTGATTACGAACCGGACCTGCACGCTGGTCGATCCCCAGGCCTGGACCACCCCCTACAAGGTTGACATGGATCTGTGCGACGGGTGCACCCTTTGCCTTTTCCTGGGATGCCCGGCGATTAGCTTGAGCGATACCGAGAAGACAGAAAAAGGGAAATCAAAGGTCTGGATCGACGTCCCGGCCTGCACGGGGTGCAACTTTTGCGCTCTGCTTTGCCAGCCCGACGCCATTGTCCTTGACCAGGACCACCGCGAAGACGGGAAGTGAGGGGGGGGATGGAGCCTCTCAGTATGAACGTGCTGATTGTCGGAGTTGGCGGCCAGGGAATCATCTTGGCCAGCGAAATCCTCTCGGAAGTTGCCCTGCAGGCCGGGTACAGTGTGAAGAAAAGCGAGGTCCACGGTATGTCCCAGAGGGGAGGCGTCGTCTCCAGCTTTGTCCGTTTCGGAGAAAAAATCTTTTCCCCTCTGATTATGGAAGGAGAGGGTGACATTTTACTCTCTTTTGAGGAAGCCGAGGCTTTGCGCTGGGCATCCTGGCTCAAACCGCAAGGAACCGTCATCCTCAATCGCCAGCGCCTGGTCCCCCCGGGGAGCTTCGTCACCAAAACCCCGTATCCGGACCATATTTTGGAGACCCTCAAGGCCCGCATCCCCCGGGTAATCGGGGTCGACGCGCTGAACCTCGCCCAGGAACTGGGGAACATTCGCTTGGTAAACGTTCTTCTGCTCGGGATCCTGTCCCGCACCACCCCGATGTCCGAAGAGCTATGGCTTCAGGTCATCCGGCAACGAGTCCCCAAAGGGACGGAGAGCATGAACGTGGAAGCTTTCACCAAAGGCAGGCTCTTGGCGGAATCCGATTCGGCAACGCAAGCCCGTCCGGCCTCCTGCTCTC
>JACPSX010000074.1:4130-5980 GCA_016193065.1 Candidatus Tectimicrobiota bacterium
GCCGGGGGGAGGAATCCCCCTGAGAAGGAAGATCAGCGACGAGGAACGGCTCATTTACGACTGGACCACCTTGGGGGCGGACATCACTCCCCTGCGGCGCAATGTCGAATTCAACGATGAGACCTTGAGGGACGGCCTGCAGTCTCCATCGGTAGTCGATCCCAGCATTGAAGACAAGAAGCACATCCTCCATTTGATGGATGCCCTGGGGATCCATTCCGCCGACATCGGCATGCCCTGCGCCGGCCCCCGGACCAAAGAGGCGGTCTGCGAACTGGGCAAGGAGATCCGGGACGCGCCTCTGCAGCTCAAGCCGAACTGCGCAGCCCGCACCGTGATTGGAGATATCACGCCCATTGTGGAAGTTTCCCAGGCCGTGGGCATCCCCATCGAGGTGGCCACCTTTCTGGGCTCAAGCCCGATCCGCCAGTATGTGGAGGGGTGGAGCGTGGACGACTTGAAGAAGCTCACGGAAAAAGCGGTCGGATACGCGGTCAAAGAGGGCCTACCGGTCATGTTTGTAACCGAAGACACGACCCGGGCCAAGCCCAAGGATCTGCAGGAAATCTACCTGACGGCAATCCGTGCCGGCGCCACTCGGATCTGCTTGGCGGATACGGTGGGCCATGCGACCCCCACGGGGGTCAGCAATCTGGTCCGCTTCATCGTGGAGATGCTGCGAGAACACAATTTTACCGGAATCAAGATCGACTGGCACGGACACCGGGACCGGGGACTCTCAGTCCTCAATTCCATGGCTGCCATCGAAGCAGGCGCCCACCGGGTCCACGGCACAGCCTTCGGCATCGGCGAGCGCTGCGGCAACACCCCCCTGGACGTCCTGATGGTGAACTGCAAGCTCATGGGCTACATACAAAATGACCTGACGAAGCTCTACGAATACTGCCAGTTCATTTCCCGCAGCGTCCACATCCCCATTTCGCCGAATTACATGATCGTGGGCAGAGACGCGTTTCGCACCGCCACGGGAGTCCATGCAGCCGCCGTCATCAAAGCGCAAGAAAAGGGCCATTCTTGGCTTGCCGACCGCATCTATTCCGGAGTCCCTGCCAGTCTCGTGGGCCGGGAACAGATCATTGACATCGGCCCCATGAGCGGGGAATCCAACGTGAGAAAAAATCCCAGCGGGTCCTGACGGACGAGGAGGTGATGGCGATCGTTCAGCAAGAAGCGGGGACTTCCACCAAAGACGCCCGGCTCGACTCGGGTGCCAGATCCTCTCGGGCCCGGCAAGCAAGGCTGCACCTTCGTTGAGGGGGAGAACTCATCGCAGGGGGGAAAGGAGAGACATCATGCATTGGAAAGGGGGGCTTGCTATCGCGCTCGTGGCCGCACTGGTTCTGGGAGCCTCGGGCGCCATGGCCGCGGAGACCTACAAGATTGGAGCCATCTTCGCCATTACCGGACCCGCATCGTCCCTGGGAATTCCCGAGAGGAACACCGCCTTGCTGATCCAGGACGAGATCAACAAGAAGGGAGGCATCCGGGGGCCCGACGGCCAGATGCATCCCGTCCAGATCGTCATCTATGATACCGCGAGCGAGGAAACCAAGACCGTTCTGGCGACCAAGAAGCTGATCGAGGAGGATCGAGTTTCAGCCATTGTCGGACCCACCCAGAGCGGAGAAAGCCTGGCCATCGTGGACACCGTACAAAAGGCCCAGATCCCGCTCATCTCAGCAGCGGCCAGCATAAAGATCGTCGAGCCCGTCAAGGATCGCAAATGGGTGTTCAAGACCCCCCAGAGCGATACTCTGATCGCTTCCGTGCTGATCGACTTCTTGAAGAAAAAAAACCTCTCCAAGACGGCTTTTCTTAGTGTCAACAAT
>JACPSX010000028.1:0-9753 GCA_016193065.1 Candidatus Tectimicrobiota bacterium
TGCCATCGGGGCCTGGGGTGAGCTTGGGACCGCAGTTGTCTCCCTGGATCGCTCCGGGAACGTCCATGGCCCCGACGATCGTGTTGAGCACCTTGGAGGCGAGCTGGACGAGCTGCCCGTCCTTGTGGGCGATGGTCCCTCTTTTTACCCAGATCGCGACGGGGCGGAAGGGGAACTCGTAGCCGTCCAGGGTGATCGTGCTGCCGATGCGGGCCTCGGTGACGAAGTCGCGGGCGATTTGCCGGATCATCTTGGCGGGGATCGCGGTGATCTGGGAGGCCCAGTCGGCGGTGTACTGGGCGAGATGTTCCTTCAGGATCTGGAAGGCGGGCTTTACGGTTTCCTTGCGCACCGTGAAAGTCCCCTCCAGCGCCGGGTCCTGGAGCGTGGGGTCGTCGAAGGGTTTTGCCTTACCCGTCGCGGCGTCCCAAATCAGGGGCTTGTTCGATTTGGGATCGCGCAGGTAATCGCCGGAGGCGGTGATCAGGTAGGGGCCGTTGGTCCGTCCCTTGAGGAATTCCACGTCGTAGATGCCGATCTCGTTCACGATGGTGTTGGTGACCGCCAGGACAAAGGGGAGCTCGGTGCCGGGGCGGATGGGGACCCACTGGGTGGCCTTGGAAGCCTCCGGGCCGCAGCGGGGATCCACGACCACGGCCTTCATGCCGCGCTCCAATGCGTTTACGTACTGGCGTCCGGATCCTTTGGCAAGGGCCCAGTTGGCCCCGAAGCTCGTGCCGATCAGGAGGGCGTAGTTGCAGCGCTCCAGGTCCACGCGATCCGTGAACGTTCCGTGGGTGGAGAGGGGTGCGTAGTGAACGGCGCACAGGGGACCGTTCGTGTGAATGCTGTTTGGGGTACCGAAGGCTTCCGAGAAGATCGTCCATCCGATGGGATCGGAGTCCGGAAAGCTCCCGAAGCCCGAATTGACCACCAGTTTCCTCGGATCTTCGGACTTGATCTTGCGGAGCCTCTTGGCGATCGTGTCGAGCGCTTCATCCCAGGAGATTTCCACCCAGCCAGGGTCCACGTCGAGACCCTTCTGGGGATTGGTCCGCTTCAGGGGTGCCTTGACCCGGTACGGGTTGTAGAGGTTCATGATCATCCCCTGCCCGCGGGGGCAGAGGGTCCCCTGGTTGTACGGGTTCTTGGGGTCTCCCCGGACATGCGTGACGATTCCGTTCTGAGTGCGCACGATGGTACTGCATTCAGGCATCATGCACATGCGACAGAAGCTGTAGTGCCACTGCTCGGGTTCCGGGGGCTGCGGCTGCGCGGCGCAGCGGGGGGCAAGGACGCTCACTGTGCCGCCGGCGATGGTGGAACCCAGTGCGGCGAGGGCGGAGAGTTGTAGGAAATCCCTACGGGAAAGAGTAGATTTGTGAGCGGTAAGAGGCGAAGCTTCGTTTGACACGGCGTGACCTCCCAGCAATAAGAAGGTGCCCAGCAAACATCACTTGCCCCCCAATTTGAGGATCAGATCCATGCAGGAGGGGTTCTTTCCTCCCAGGGCCTCCTGTTTTAAATCTAGATTTGGGCCGGGGACTGTCAATACGAAATGGGATGATCGTGTAAATTAATTTTACATTCCTTGGACCCGGAGAGGCGGTATCCCATGCAGATCAACAGGGCGGTGGAGAAATGCAACGGCGCAAATCCCTCAGGCGTTTACGTTTCGGAGGATGATTTCCCGGGCAGCTCCGCTCCATTGAGTTTCATGTCCTTCGTGATCACCACCAACCCGGACTCGGTGACTGTGAAGCGCCTGCAGTCCTCTTCCGGATCAATACCGATTTCGGTGTTCGGTGGAATGATCACATCGTTGTCAACGATGGCCCGTTTGATGCGGCAGCGCTCTCCGACCACCACGTTTTCCATCAGGATGGAATTGTACACTTCGGCGTGGTCGTTCACGCGGACGTGGGGAGACAGGACCGAGTTCTGCACCCGCCCGCCGCTGATGATGCAACCTCCGCAAACGATCGAGTCCAGCGCGATCCCCAGCCGGCCCCCCGGGAATTCCTGGGCAAACACGAACTTGGCCGGAGGGAACTGGCGCTGGTAGGTGCGGATCGGCCAGTCCTGGTCATAAAGATTAAACAGAGGGTCCACCGACACCAGGTCCACGTTCGCTTCCCAGTACGCGTCCAGCGTCCCGATATCCCGCCAGTACTTCACCGTTTTCTTGTTCTCGTCCTTGAAATTATACGCAAAAACCCGACCGTCCTTAATCATCCGGGGGATAATGTTCTTGCCAAAGTCATGGTCGGTGTCGCACTTGGCGTCTTCCATCAAGTGTTCCTTAAGGACATTGGTTCTAAAGAGGTAGATGCCCATGGAAACGAAGGCGCAAGTCGGGTCATCCGGCAGGGGGGCCAGAGTCTTGGGCTTCTCGTCAAACCCCATAATCCGGTACTCCGGGTCCACCTGGATGACGCCGAACTGGCTAGCCGCCTCCAGCGGGAACTCAATGGCCGCCACGACTGCGTCCGCCTTCTTGAACTGAAGGTAGTCGTACATTTCCTGATAGTTCATCTTGTAAATGTGATCTCCCGCCAGGACCAGGAGGTATTCCGCACCCTCACTTTCCACCAGAAACAGGTTCTGATACACCGCGTCAGCCGTGCCCTTATACCAGTCCTGGCTGATCCGCTGCTGAGGCGGGAACCCAAAAATGAACTCGCCCAGTTCATGGTTCAAAATATTCCAGCCGTAACGGAGATGGCGGACAAGCGAGAGGGATCTGTACTGGATCAGCACGGCCACCTTGCGGAGATTGGAGTTCAGGCAGTTGCTCAGGGTGAAATCAATGATCCGGTACTGGCCCCCGAAGGGGACCGCGGGTTTGGCGTGGTGGAGGGTGAGGGGATGCAGGCGTTCCCCCTTCCCTCCGGCGAGGACCATGGCCAGGACGTTTTTCATGAGAATTCCCCGGGTTCTCTTTTCAAAGCGCCGAGGTTCTTGACGCGTTCCCGGCTGGCGTCTCAATGCTCCTCCTGGAAAGAAGTCTTTCATGTTTAAATCTACGTTCGGGCAGTATGTTGTCAATACAAACGGGGAAATGGTGTCGATTATTGCTACAGTGCCAGTGTACTGAATCTGTGACCTGTTGGAAAGCAAAAGCGAGCGGATTTGGGAAGTTTCAACGGCGCGGGAGGTTTCCGGTGCAGGTGGTGCTCCCGGACTGCCAAGAAAACACTAGACAGAAAATCTGCCGCTGTTTATAAAAGAAAAGTTTGTGCGCAATAAGGTGGAAGGGACTTTATGGGAAAATATCGCGTCTCGGTCGACACTGGAGGCACCTTTACGGATTTTGTCTTCTACGAGGAGGCAAGCAACTCCTTTTCCGTCACCAAGGCGCCATCCACCCCTGAGGATCCCTCCCGGGCGATCCTGACTGGAATCCAGGAGCTGCTGGGGCAAGGGGTCCAGCCCTCCGAAATCGTCTTCTTCTCTCATGGCACCACCGTGGGTACCAATGCCCTTTTGGAGGGGAAAGGGGTACGCACAGGACTGCTGGCTACGGAAGGTTTTCGAGGGATTTACGAGGTCCAGGAGCAGGCCCGTCCCTATGGCCCTCCGGTCTTTGACGTGATGTACGATCGCCCCCCTTTGCTGGTCCCTCCGTACTTGACCGGCGAAGTTCCCGAGCGCATCGGTTCCGAGGGGGAGGAGCTTCGCCCCCTGGACATGGAACGGACCCGGGTCCTGGTAGACCTCTTGAAGGAACGAAAGGTCGAGTCTATTGCCGTCTGCCTCCTGTTTTCCTTTCTGAACCCGGAACATGAGCGGGTAGTGGCCGAGATCATCCGGTCCCGGCATCCGGCCTGCACGGTCTCACTCTCATCGGAAGTGCTTCCCCAGATCCGGGAATACCTGCGCTTGAGCACGACGGTCATCAACGCCACGATCCAACCGATTCTGGCCCGTTACATGGAAAAGCTGGATGAGCGTCTGCGCAGCAGCGGGGTGACCACGGCGCAGAAATACATCATGCAGTCCAATGGGGGAGTGACCACCGTGCCGAAAGCTCCCGAAAGGGCGGTCACCACGGTTCTCTCGGGGCCGGCGGGAGGAGTCATTGCCGGAGTGGAAATCGGGCGGCAGGCGGGTTTCCCCGATCTCATCACGCTGGATATCGGGGGAACGAGCTGCGATGTGGCCCTCATTCAGGGCGGAGTTCCCGCACTGCGCACCCAGGGAGAGATGGAGGGGAGGCACATCGCCGTCCCCATGCTCGATATTCACACCCTGAGCGCTGGCGGCGGGACGATGGCGCGGGTCGATTCCGTGGGGGTCTTGCACGTGGGTCCCGAAAGCGCCGGGGCCATGCCCGGCCCGGTCTGTTACGGCCAGGGCGGGGAACATCCGACGATCACGGATGCGAATCTTCTCCTGGGGTATCTGAACCCGGAGAATTTCCTCGGGGGGCGGATGAGCCTGCGCAAAGACCTAGCTGCCGCCGCCATCAAGAAGAAAATTGCCGACCCTCTGGGTATGGACGTGCTGGCCGCCGCCGAGGGAATCGTCCGCATTGTGAACGTGAAGATGGAGGAGGGGATCAAATCGATCTCCTCCAAGCGGGGCTACGACCTGCGGGAGTTTACGCTGATGGCCTTCGGGGGAGCGGGGCCCCTGCACGGGGCCCGCATGGCCGCGGACCTGGGGATTCCCCGGGTGCTCGTGCCCCCTCACCCCGGCGTGACTTCGGCCCTGGGGCTTCTCATGGCCCACGTGCGGCACGACTACGTGCGCTCGCGCTTGAGCCCGCTGCTGGGCCTGGCTCCCGAGGAGATCAACCGGACCTATGAGGATCTGGCTCGGGAGGCGCGCCGGGATCTGGCCGAGGAGGGATTTGCCGAGCGGGAGACGGCCCTGGAACTGGGCCTCGACCTGCGCTACAGCGGCCAGAGTTACGAGGTGACCATCCCGCTGGAGGAGTTTCCCGTGCGGGCGGAGACCTTACCTCGTGTGCGCTCCCGGTTTGACGAGATGCACGAGAAGCTCTTCGGGCACCGGGCCGAAGGGGAAGAGGTCGAGGTGGTCAACTACCGGGTGGTCGGGGTGGGACTCGTCCCGCGGGTGGAACTTCCCCGCCAGCAGGCGCAGGGGATCCCCCTTTCCCGGGCCCTGCGCGGTGAGCGGCCTGTCACGTACGGTCCGCCCTGGGGAACCGTCGCCTGCCCGATCTACGATCGGCAGGCGCTTGACGTGGAGTGCACGATCCGTGGGCCTGCGGTCATTGAGCAGTTGGATTCCACCGTGGTGATCCTTCCCGATCAGAAGGCCGTGGTGGACCCGTATGGCAACCTGATCATCGAGACTTCGTAAGGCCATACGGAAAGAGTCCCGTTCGTGGTTCGACCAGGCTCACCACGAACGGAGAATCGTGAAACGTTGCAAGGTAGCTGCCGTTCGCCCTGAGCTGGTCGAAGGGTGAACGGCTAGAAACATGCGGTGGACCGCGCAGACCGGGGGGACTCAACGATGGGGAATGATGCGGAGTCCGGATCATGGTGAAGCGGAAATAGGAGGGAAATGTGACCGAGGCCTCCCTCAAGCGGACCGTGGACGCCATTACCTTTCAGGTGATCAACGCCCGGTTCCTGGGAATCGTGCAGGAGATGCTCAATTCCCTGTTTCGCACGGGGTACTCCACCATCGTGCGGGAATCGAACGACGGCAGTTGCGCCATCATGGACCGGCACGGGCGAGTGGTGTCCCAGCAGGTGGTTTTGCCCCTGCACATGGGCGCTTTTCCCGCTTGCATGGCAGGGATTTTTTCCCGCTATCCGGTGGCGGAAATGGAGGAAGGGGACGCCTTTCTGATCAACCACCCATACGAAGGGGGGAGCCCCCACGCGCCGGATCTGGCCGTCATCACTCCGGTTTTTCATGAAGGCGAGGTGGTGGCCTTTTGCGGGGCCATGGCCCACAAGAGCGATATCGGCGGCCCCGTGCCCGGCAGTTGCTCGGGGCAGGCCCGCGAGATCTTTAATGAGGGACTCCACCTGCCCGCGGTGAAGTACTGCTCCCGGTTTTCCCCGAGCCGGGAAGTGGAGGCGATTATCGGGGCCAACAGCCGCACCCCCGAGCTGGTTCTGGGTGACATCCGGGGGCAACTGGGCGCCGACCGGCTGGGGGAGCGCCGGGTGCAGGAGGCCTTTCGCAAGTATGGTGTGGAAGATGTCCTGGCTACCTTCTCCCAACTCTTTGAGGTAAGCGAGAAGAGGCTCCGCCAGGAGATTCGCCAGTGGAATGACGGGGTCTACGAAGCCGAGCGCTTCGTGGACGATGACGGGATCCACCTGGGAAAACCAATCCGGGTCCACGTCACGGTTCACAAGAGCGGGGATCGTATCCTCTTTGACTTCACTCAATCCGCAGATCAGACCCAGGGGCCGGCCAACATCCGTCCGCCACTGGTTAAGGCCGCCTGCGCCTACTGTCTCATCGCCCTCACCGACCCCTACATGGACGTCAACTCGGGTCTCCTGGAAGTGGTGGGGCTGCGCCTGCGGGAGGGGAGCGTTTTGAATCCCAGGTTCCCGGCTTCAGTGAATACGTACAACCCCACGGTGCACGCCACCATCGACGGGATTTTCGAAGCGTTGAGCCGTGTGGTTCCTCATCGCAAGCGGGCCGACGGCTGCGGAAACCGCTCCATTATCCTGGGAGGCCGCCACGCCAAAACGGGAAAGAGCTACATCCAATATGAGATTGTTTACGGCGGGACGGGTGGGCGGCTGGGCAAGGACGGGATTTCCGGCTGCAGCGTCAATCACGGCAATGCCAAGATCGCCCCTGTGGAGATCATCGAGTCCGAGTTTTCCGTGCGGCTGCGGCGCTTCGAGCTCATCGCCGATTCGGGAGGGGCCGGACAGTTCCGGGGCGGCCTGGGGATCCTCCGGGAGTACGAGAACCTGCGGGAAGCCCGCTTTTCCTTGCGTTCTTCCAAGCACGTAATTCCCCCCCTGGGCCTCGAAGGAGGGCTTACGGGAAGGCTGGGAGCCCTGCTGATCAATCCAGGGACCGAGCGGGAGAAGCGGCTCCCGACCCGGTATTCCGATTATCCCCTGCAACTCGGAGACGTGTTCCGCCTGGAGACCCCAGGGGGAGGAGGGCTCGGGGATCCCAGGAAGCGAGATCCCGAGAAGGTTTGCTGGGATGTTCTGAACGGCTACGTTTCCGAGGAAAAGGCCCGGGAGCTTTACGGCGTGGTTCTCAAAAGATCGGGGGAAACGCTCATGGTTGACGTGGACTCCACCACGAAGCTCCGTGAATCCCAATCCCGGTAACTCGATCCCCTCGCCTGCGGACCGCCGCCATTTTCTTATTCTCAACCTCGCTCTCTTTGTCTCCTCACTGGGGATGGGCATCGTGGTCCCCTTACTCCCCATCTATGCCAGCCAGATGGGAGCTTCGGGTCTCAGCCTCGGGATCTTCTTTGCCAGCTTCAACGTCTCCCGCGGGCTTGCCATGCCCTTCATGGGAAGGCTCTCCGATCGAACCGGGCGCAAGCGCTTTCTGTCCGTGGGCTTGTTTGCCTACACCCTCCTTTCTCTGGCCTACGTGGCCTCCCGGGATATTTATGCACTGACCCTCACGCGCACTCTGCAAGGAATCGCCTCGGCCATGGTAGTCCCCATCGGGATGGCCTATGCGGGGGATCTTTCCCCTCCGGGAAGGGAGGGGACCTACATGGGTATCCTCAACGTCTCTCTGTTTGGCGGCTTCGGCTTTGGCCCGTTCCTGGGAGGAGTTCTCTCGGACCAGTTCGGGATCGACGCCGGCTTCTATGCCATGGGTTTCTTAAGCCTGGCCACGCTCATTTTAGTCCTCGTCCGCCTTCCAGGAGAGCCCGTGTGGAGAGCCGAGGAGGGCCAGCAACTTCTCCCCATGGCCCGTATTTTAAAGGAGCGCTTCCTGATGGGGATCCTCTCCTTTCGCCTGGCCAATGCCGTAAGCCGGGGCTTGTACGTTTCGTTTTTGCCCCTCTTTGCAAGCCTGGAGGGAGGGCTTTCGAGTTCCGAAATCGGGATCGTGATTTCGGCGAACCTTCTGATCACCGCGGTGCTTCAAGCTCCAGCGGGGAGGCTGGCCGATCTGGCAAGCCGGCGGGTGCTGGTCACCGCCGGCGGGCTCGCCTATGCAGTCCTTTTCGGGGTTCTCCCCCTGTCTTCCAGCTTTTCTTCGTTGCTCGTGATCAGCATCCTGCTGGGAGGAGCCGGCGCCCTTCCGCTGCCGGCCGCCACCGCCCTGATGGCTGACCGGGGGCGGGGCTACGGGATGGGGACGCTGATGGCGTCCTTCAATATGGCGCAGAGCGTGGGCATGGTGGTGGGACCTTTGCTGGGGGGATTTCTCATGGATGCCTCCGGGCTCCTCTCTGTTTTCGTCATGGGCGGAGTGGCGGGGATTGCCGGAAGCGGGATCTTCTATTACCGCACGGCCAAAGCCTGAGGGTGCAGGGCAGGAGCTAACGGCCCGCGTACACCCCTGGATGTCATAAAGACTCGATAGGTCCTAATAATTATCAAAAAATCATTGTATAGTAGACAAACGTCTAGTATATTTCATGTAAATTTCTGCCAGGAGGAAAAGTGTTGAGATTGCCGATCCTGCGACCGCTGCAAATGATTGCCTCTTGCAGGACCTATCATAGGAAACTCTTTGACTTTCTTTTCCCCGAGATATACAAGCAAATTCTGGCTGGGCTCAAGAGAGACGCGAATCACGGGAATGCCAGCTTCCTGACTAAGGCGAGGCTGACTACCATTGAGTGATCAGAGCGGCATTGAGTGGACTGACTCGACGTGGAATCCGGTAACAGGTTGCACGAAGATTAGCCCAGGGTGCAAAAACTGTTATGCGGAGCGTCTAGCTCTACGTCTCAAGGCGATGAGAAATCCTCGGTATAGGAACGGGTTCTCGGTAACCTTACAGCCTGACCAGCTCACACTGCCTCTCCGATGGCACCGGCCCAGGCGCATCTTCGTCAACAGCATGAGCGACCTTTTCCATGAGAAGGTTCCTGAAGACTACATCCACCGTATTTTCGAAATCATGACGCGAGCCGATTGGCATATATTCCAGATTCTCACCAAGCGCAGCGACCGGTTGGCCTCTCTTGCACCGCACCTGCCATGGGCGCCCAATATTTGGCAGGGAGTTTCGATTGAAAACGCCCGGTACACTCGGCGCATTTTTCACCTGCGGAGATCAATGTCTCATTGCTGGCGTACCTTTCTTTTTCAAGCAATGGGGCGGCAGGACTCCAAAATCTGGCGGTCGAGTGCTAGATGGAAGAACCTGGAACCAGACGCCCGACCATTCCAGATTAGACATGGCGAAATTTGCGATCCCTTTGGTTTCATAGTGGAGTAATGCGTTAATGGAGCGAGAGGATACCATTGGAGCATGGTCTCTTGAGAAGCTCGGTTTAGTAAGAAAGTACTTGGAGGCATATGTTCTGGTCCTAAGAAAGCAGAGCTGGTGCAGGGGTTACGAGTATATCGATGCATTTGCAGGAACAGGAAAACCAAAATCCCGCGACGAGCAGAAATACGTAGATGGATCACCACGCATAGCTCTGGGCCTCTCGCATCCGTTCAGCAGGTATCATTTCATCGAGAGCAGCAATTGGCGGATTAAGAAACTCGAAAGGCTGAAACAAGAATTGCCTAATCGTCATATTTTAATTCACCCGGGAGATTGTAATGCAATTCTCTGCAACGAAATAGTCCCAAATAT
>JACPSX010000028.1:9813-10287 GCA_016193065.1 Candidatus Tectimicrobiota bacterium
CAGCTGGAATGGAACACCTTGGAAGAGATCGCTCGAACAGGAACAATTGAGGTATTTCTGAATTTCCCTGTAATGGCTATCAACAGAAATGTTCGTCGAAGGCGAACAGAGGATATCCCTTCCTCCGTCAAAGAGCGTATGGACCGTTTCTGGGGGACCAAGGACTGGATGGCCGAGTTCTTTGAAGAAGAACAAACTTTGTTTGGTCCAGAGACAGTCCCAATCGGGCAATCAGGCAAAGAATTGGGTCAGCGCTTTCGGAATCGGATGAAAGAGATATTCCGTCATTGCGCAGTCCCACTACTTATGACCAATAGTAAAAATGCTCCCCTCTATTGCTTGATCTTTGCGGGACACAACGCAACCGGTGTTAGAATCGCTGAGGATATCTTTAAGAAATTCCTTAGGATGGGCTAATTTCCCCAGTGGCTATGCATTAAATGAACATAGCGGGGCAGATTGCGCAACTAAGAG
>JACPSX010000029.1:0-3056 GCA_016193065.1 Candidatus Tectimicrobiota bacterium
CGGTACCACTACCCTCCAGGCGCATGAAGCGCTACCGCAAGAGACGCAACTGAAAGCAGGTCGGCCCGAAACGGGCAAGGGCTCGACCGTCTTGCACGTTTTGCGCAGGAA
Source organism: Candidatus Tectimicrobiota bacterium (assembly GCA_016193065.1). GTDB lineage: Bacteria > JACPSX01 > JACPSX01 > JACPSX01 > JACPSX01 > JACPSX01. The sequence goes on from JACPSX010000029.1 coordinate 112, forward strand.
GGCTTCATCCTGAACCGATGCTTTCGGATCACGGACCGTGTCTTTGACCAGGACGCGGAGAATGGGGCTGCTGTCAGTGTCGTCGACGAGCTGCACGGCCTGGATCAGCCCCGCAATGTGGAACTCGGTGGGCCTTAGCGGAACGACACGAAGAGTGGCGGGATGCGCGAAGGAAAACGCGAACGTCGGGTCGCGGTACGTGACCCAGGCGATTGATGGTTCAGGGGGGCCCGCATGCTGCGCGGCCGCAGGGGCTGGCAAGAGCGGGGTGATGGTAGCGAACGCTAGGAAGACGAAGAGGGGACACATAACCAACTTCATGTTCTGCCGCGGGGCCCGGGGCATCGCCACCTGCAACACCGGGCGGAGGAGATCATCTTCCAGTGGATACGGCTTCATCTTGTTCCTGCTCAAACCCCCGCCCCTGAAGAATCCAGAACGCTCCCCTGAGAAATCAGGAGGTTACGTCGCAAAAGGTGTCCGGTACCTTTCTCGGGCACTTCCTTCATCGAAAGCGTCTAACGACCATCCATCCCCTGCCGCCCGAAGAGAAAAGCTGAGGGCGCTCAGGCGCATGGCCGGGTCAGGCTGAGGCGTTTGTCAACGGCCCCTCACCAGCGAAGGCGGATCAGTCGCTCCTGGCCGGCCTGCCAAAATGCTACATTATCGGCGGAAACCCTTAGCACCTTGCCCTGGCGTTTGGCCCTGGTTTTGAACGCCGAGTGCCGCAGCAGCCCGCGGATATAGAGGGCTGTTTTCAGCACAGGGACGGCTAATACCACGAGGCAGTAGTTCCTGTGGCAGAGCCGGCGACGAAAGAAGCCCAGGTCACGGGTGAAGAAGGTCACTTGCTTTGCTGTTTGCAAATAGCGAAGGATCTCCTGTTGGTCGTCCCACTCCGGCCGCCCCACCTCAAAGCCGATCTGGCGGAAATGAACCCGCCAGCGGCGGAGTTGTTCAGCTTGATCCTCGGGGATATTGTGGTCCAGAATGATCACGCGGCAGTCTTGGTCCTGGTGAGGACTTCTCTCACCACCCCCCGGCGAGTAAGTAACACCGCCTCACGCACCGCCGCCGGGCTAATGAGGCCACGATATTGGCGGGCTATTCCTTCGGGGGTATAGCCTGCCTGCGTCAGTTCGAGCACATCCGAGACGAGAATCCGGCTGCCCTTGAAGATCAACCGCCCCCCGCCGACGTGCGTATCTGCAACCAAATGCTTGCCAATCTCAATCCGTGCCATAAGACCCCTCCTTCACTCCCGGAGTGTATCTCAAAGGAAGGACTTGATCAAAGCCTAACGGGGCGGCTGAGCCGCAGCGCCGGGCCCGGAGCATGGCCACCGGCAGGATAGGGCGGAGGAGATCCTCCGCCAACGGACACGGCTTCATCTTGTTCCTGCTCAACCCCCCGCCCCCGGAGAATTCAGAACGCTCCCCGGCGAAATCACGCAGTTACGTCCCGAAAGGTGTCCGGTACCTTTCTCCATGCGTCAACGAAGTCCCCATCCCAGTTCTGACCCCCCTCATCCTATGAAGGGCATGCTTAAGAGTTACCCCCGCGTGGGAGAGGCTGCAGGGCCCCCAGGAATCTTGCGCAGAGTCCGGCAGCAGAGAATGACTGTCGCACCTCCTCGATATTTTGCCTGGAGCATTCGCCCGAGTGCGCGGCAGGATTTCTGAGCCTCGTGTACAGGGATCGCACCTCTGGCAGAATACTGATCAGGGTCTCGGGATCGCTGACGTTCTGTGCCAACATTTTCCAGTGCGAGCCACCCAATGCCCCCTTTCGCGCTGCTTCTAAAAAGTCAAAGAATTGTGGCAAGGGCGGGCGCCTATCTGCTGGGAAGAACATTCCCCACCGTCGGCGAACCCTTTCGGATACCTCGTTTTCGAGGGCGTTGAAATACAGAATCGCCACCGACCCCCAGTGCGGGATATCGGCCATGTGTCCAAACTGATAGAAGAAGTCAGCCTGAGCCAGAAATGTCTGAGTCTTTACATGGAGCCGGAACCACAAATCGGGGCCAGTAAGCTGCATCATGGACTCTCGGTGGTGAGGTTCGGCTTCCTCGAAGCTCAGCGGTACCCGGCGTCGGCGCGCCTCGGCCTCGATGCGCAGGACAGCCTCTTTCAGGTCGAGATCAAATTGCTGGCAGAATCCTCCCGGCTGCCCCTCCCCCATCATGAGCTGCCGCATACGCAGGAGGAAGGTGCGAATTTCCTCAAAATTGCCAAGCTCGGCTACAGACCGCACAAGCTGTCTCCACCGAATGCGGAGAGGATCTAGGGCAGCAAACTCGACACCGGGACGGGCATGGAGCCAGAGGTGTAGCGTGCGGGCCGCAATCGCCCAGATGAAAGCCCGTTGTGCCCGGAGCGGGGACCCGTCCACGACCGCCCGCTCAGCAGCGAGAAGCCAGGACTCCACGGCAAGGGGGAGATCCCAGACATCCACAGCGATGACCTTTTCCGCATACCCCCAGAGGTATTCAAACGGGCACGATTCAGCCTCGTCCAGAATGGAACAAAAATATTCCCCTGCCCACTTGGCAAGTTCTTGGTCGTACGCGCCCCGGGCATGCAATTCCTCGAACACTTCTGCAGCGACATCGACCTCCTCCTGAGTCGATGGATCTGTCAGAGTTATCCTCGGCCTTTCGTCTGCAGGCACATCTAGGATGTAATCGCCAATTGAAGACCTGTGAAAGGCTCGCACCACCTCGGGTGCCGGCTGAGTCCTGATTGCCCGAAGGATCTCCTCGCGCACATCGCGCAGCCTTTCTTCTTGGTGAGCGTACACATCCAGCGCGTCGAGAAGGATCGCGAGGTCCAGGGGGTCTTGCCGGAGGCGGGCCTCGAGCTTGAGTCGCCTCTCCTCTTCTTTCAGTTGGTTCGCAAGTTGACGGAGCTCCTTCCCATGAGAGGCTCTCTTATCCATAGTGT
>JACPSX010000029.1:3069-6444 GCA_016193065.1 Candidatus Tectimicrobiota bacterium
GCTGGAGATAACTGCCACCGCCAGTCTTGCTGCCTGCCGGAGGACAATCTCGGTATCGGCATCGGTAGATCGTATGGGAGGCGACACTTCGGTTTCCGGCTCGCGATGGGGCGGTTCTGGTCGGATCGGATAAGGATAGTCGAGTGCGCCCGGCACACTGTCTTGCACCAAGGTCTCAAGGCACTTGAGTAACGCGTCAGAGAATTTCCAAGGAGGGCTCTGAACAAAACTCTGCGCTAATCCCTCGTATGCGTGGCCGACCCGATCTCCCTCTGGGACCTCGAACACAGCCTCGGCCACAGCCCAGGTAAGGGGACGCTCTGCAAAGAAAACCGCCAGCTCCTCACAAATGGTCAGAGCCTCGGCATCGGTTCGCGGCTGCGCCGGGACGGTCAGGCGAAGGAACAGATCTTCAGGGATCGGCTCGTTGAGGCGCAGGTAATCGAGCCCTTCGCGCCATTCGTCGGGAAGGAGCTGATTGCGTTCCGTTTGGCTAACCATGGGAGATCCTGAAAAGGTACCGGACAGCTTTTATCCTCCCAGTGCTTGAATTTGCGGAGGCACGGAGAGAATTCTTCGACCCCCTCGTGGGGGGAGAGAGCGGGGGAGAAACGCGGGCTCCCCACGGCGCGTTGGGTGGTCCAGCGGGGATCCCGGGCGTCGGGCCGGGGCATCGCCACCCGCAACACCGGGCGGAGGAAGTCATCCGCCAGCGGATACGGCTTCATCTTGTGCTTGCGCAACCTCCCGCCCCTGGAGAATCCAGAACGCTCCCCTGAGAAACCACATAGTCAGGTCGCAAAAGGTGTCCGGTACCTTTCTTTTCACAGCAAGGGGCAGGGTTTCATGCGATCTCCACCTCGGACACTGCTTCCGCAGAATTGAGACGCCACGCCAAGGACATCAAGCAGTTATCTGGCGATTGGCAAATCTAAAGTGTGTCAGGGCACGATATTAATGGAATCTTCGCCGCGGAGAGCTTCGCCGCTGAGGGTCTTTGCTTCCAGCACAGCAATCGAGTCGCCAGGCTCGATCATGAATTGGGCCGTCACAACGTTGCAGACCAGGTCAAGCAGCCCATCTTCATTTACGTCCTGGGCGCTACAGGCGAAGTTATCGCCTTTTCCAATCAATTTCACCGTTGCCCCGGCAAGCGCCACAGTTGCCGGATCCACGTGGGTTGCATCAAATGTGGCACTGCTCAGAATCGCCACCGGTACTACCCCTGCCGAGCTGAGGTTGATGCTGTTCGGGAAGCTGCCAGGCTTGATGTCAATGAGGACCTGGATTATCGCCTGGACCTTGCGGATGCGCTGGTTGTACTGGTCGGCGACGAAGAGATTCCCGCTCGAATCGAAGGCGATACCCACGGGGTTGCTAAGCTGCGCGCTCGCCGCGGCACCCCCGTCGCCGGAGAAGCCCGGGGTTCCTGTCCCGGCCATCGTGGTGATGATCCCCGTCCCGGCGGCCACCTTGCGGATTCGCTGGTTACTCTTGTCAGCGAGGAAGAGGTTCCCGTTCGGGTCAACTGCGAGCCCGCTCGGATAGAAGAGCTGCGCGCTCGTCGCGGCGCCCCCGTCGCCCGCGAAGCCCGGGGTTCCTGTCCCGGCCACCGTGGTGATGATCCCCGTCCCGGCGGCCACCTTGCGGATCCGCCCGTTGCTCGAGTCGCCGATGAAGAGGTTCCCGGTCCCATCCACTGCGACGCCGAACGGGTTATCGAGCTGTGCGCTCGTCGCCGGCTGGTTGTCGCCATTGAAGCCGGGTGTCCCCGTCCCGGCCACTGTGGTGATGATCCCCGTCGCGAGGTCGACTTTGAGGATGCGGTGGTTTCCCATGTCGGGGATGAAGAGGTTGCCGCTAGTGTCAATGGTGATCAACCCAGGGTCGCTGAGCTGCCCCGGCGACCTTGCGGATCCGCCGGTTGGTGTAGTCGGCGATGAAGAGGTTTCCGCTCCCGTCAATAGCGACGCCGACCGGGTGCCAGAGGAGCGCGCTTGTCGCGGGGCCCCCGTCCCCTCCGAACCCCCCCGCGAACTGCTCGGCCGGGCCGCTCCCGGCCACCGTCGTGATGATCTCCATGCCACTGATGCCCGAGGCAGAGGCGGGCTCTACCCACCCTGAGCTAAGGGGTCCGATTGGGCCCAAGACCACGACCGCTGCGAGAACCACCAGCAACTTGCTTATGCGTTTCATGGCACTCTCCCTCCTCTCCATCCTGGGTCATGGCAGATAACCGGGAGGCGGCTGAGCCGCATGCGCAGGGGCCGGGGCATGGCCGCCCGCAACACCGGGCGCAGAAGATCATCCGCCAGAGGATACGGCTTCATCTTGTTCCTGCTCAACCCCCCGCCCTCCTAAAATCCCCAACGCTCCCCTGAGAAATTAGGGAGTTACGTCGCAGAAGGTGTCCGGTAACTCTCGCAGTACGAAGGCGATGCTAGACGCCTTTCCATCCTCTCCGCCGGGCCTCGCGCAGCAAGGCGGTAAGATCGTGTGGTGGAATGAACAACGAATACTGCCCGAAAACCCACCGCCCACGAGCCTTGGGCTTTCGACCGAGCATGTAGTAGGTGAAGCGGTACTCGGTTCTTCCGTCCTCGGTAAAGCGCATGCGCTGTAGATAAATGAGCTTTGGGTTCCGTGAACCCTGCTGACGTCGCACGATCTCGTCGTCGATGGTGTACTGGACTTGCCGACCATCGATGGACGTGTGGGTGCGCACCTTTCCAATGTTGTTGGGAAAAGGTGGGAGGCTCATTTCAAGGCCTCTAACGCTCCGCATAACCCGCGGCAGGCCGGCTCCGAGGTAATTCTTGCGTGGCCGCGCCGCCTACGGCCCGGTTCATGCGGTAGTTAGCCAGCATCAGTGAGTATCGAAATCGTTGTACCTGGCGCGTGATGCCATGGCAACGTAGATCTCCAACAGGGCCTGCCGCACGGGATCAGCCTCCTGGACAAAGCGAAGCTCCATGTCGGCGATGCGCTCCTTCTCGCGTTGGAATACTTCCTGAAAGTTGGGATCCTTCTCTAGAGCGATGCGCGAGCCCTCCTGCGAGTAGGTAGCCTCCGCCTTGCCAGTCAATTCACGGGCGATTCGGAACGCGAACGGCGCCGTGTTGTGCCCCGAGCTTCGCCTACAGTGCTCTTGCAGCCTCTGGCGCATTCGGTTGCTGCGACCCACGTACCATGCCGTGCGCTCGTTCGAGAAGAGATAGACCCCAGCCTGCGGTACGTCTTCTGGCAAGGACCGTACGGTGACAGGTGACATCGTCTGGAGGCGCTGATAGGCTGGTTCGAGTGTCTCGATGTGCCTGCGAAAGTCTTCGTTCATAACCACCCTGTCTGGCTAACGGGGCGGCGGCTGAGCCGCAG
>JACPSX010000024.1 GCA_016193065.1 Candidatus Tectimicrobiota bacterium
ATCCTTTGAGGGCCGCGGATGCTCTGCAACTGGCGGCGGCTCTGGTTTGGACCCGTGGTTATGCCGCCGGTCAACATTTTGTTTGCCTGGATCAAAGGTTACGGGAGGCTGCACATCTTGAGGGCTTTCTGCTCTTGCCGGATACCCCGTAGGAGCCTCCAACCCCATCCGCTCCATGCTTCTTCCGCGGCCACGACATCGCAGCAGGGGACTTGGGCAAGAAATGGATGAGCATCGCATCCGGCAATTGGAGGGGCAGACCGCAGCATGAGGATCCTCTATCCGGTCGGCGAGGTCTTCCCAAACCCCACGGCCCGCTCGATCCAGATCCTGAACACCGGCGCCGCGCTGGCCCGGGGAGAGAATCATGTGTTCCTGCCGCGGTGCGGCTAACGAGCCGGTTGAGAGTCCCGGTTTGCCTCCGGCAACGTGTTTCGGCGTTTCCTGGAAAATTGCAAGGTCGTCGTTGTGGTCATGGAAAAGCGGCTCGCGGAATTCAGAAGGTCGGGACTTGCCAGGCAGCTCGTCGAGGTGAGGCCGTCCGGCAGGTTGACAAGGCAACAGGGAGGGTGCTAATATGAATCTGACTAGTCTGACCAAATACGGAGGGTTCTATGAGCACTTGGCAGCTTCAGGAAGCAAAGGCCCGTTTGAGTGAGGTTATCAAGAAGGCCACGAAGGAAGGGCCACAGAGTATCACTGTGCACGGGGAACCGCGCGCCGTCGTGGTTTCGAATAAGGAGTATGAACGACTTAAGCATCCCCGGGGGAGCTTCGTGAAATTCATGCGCCGCTCGCCGCTTTACGGTGTAGAGCTGAATCTCAAGCGTGAGCAGACGCTCACTCGCGAGGCCCATGTCGCATGAGCTATCTGCTCGATACCAATGTGGTGTCGGAGACCATCCGACGTAACCCGAACAAGACGGTGACGTCATGGCTCGATCAGATCCCTGGTGAGGCGCTCTTTATAAGCGTCCTTACGTTGGGAGAGATTCGCAAAGGCATCGAGGCCTTGCCGGACAGGAAACGCCGTGAGAGGTTGCGCTTGTGGATCGATCATGAGCTTCCACGATGGTTTGAGGAGCGGGTGCTCCCGGTGGACCTCGCTGTTGCCGACCGTTGGGGGCGACTGCTTGCAGAGGTTCGCCGGCCGGTTCCCACCATCGATAGCCTTCTTGCCGCGACTGCCTTACATCACGACTTGCGGCTGGTGACACACAATGCCAGGGATTTCGATTATCCCGGTCTTGAAGTGATCAATCCGTGGTTGCTGTAGTAATCCCCATAGAGGGGGAGACCGCAGCATGAGGATCCTCTATCCGGTCGGCGAGGTCTTCCCGAGCCCGACGGCCCGCTCGATCCAGATCATGAACACCTGCGCGGCGCTGGCCCGCAGGGGCAACCAGGTGTTCCTGCTGCTGGGAAAGAAGCGGGGGATCGACGCCGCCCGCTTGCTCGAATATTACGGGCTGCTGCCGACCCCGGGGCTTGAGATCGAGTTTCTGCCCATCCTGAGGCCCTCGGGGCAGAGGGTCTGGCGCCCGAGCTGGGGTGGCCTTTTCCTGTTCTTTTGCCGCCGGCGCCTGGTCCGGCTGCTGGCGGATTCTACCGGGAAGAAGGATACGGTCGTCTTTGTCCGCCATCTGAAGCTGGCCGTGAATCTGCGCCGGAAATACAAAAAACTGCTGGAAACCCCGCTGATTTTCGAGGCCCACGAGATTTTCTCCCACGAGAAGCCAGCGGGCTCCCGTCTGCGGACCCTGGAAGAGAGAGCCTATGGCGGGGTGGACGGCGTGGTGGCGATCACGGCCCATCTGGCCAGGATGATCGTGGAGACCTTCTCTGTGCGCGTTCCCACGGCGGTTGTGCCTGATGGAACGCGCCTCTTCACCCTCTCCCCTTTGAATTCCCAGACTCCCGCCCGGATCGTTTACTCGGGCCAGCTCTACGAGTGGAAGGGGGTTGACTGCCTGCTGCAGGCCATGGCGGAAGTGCCGGGGGCCCGCCTGGCCATCCTGGGAGGAGGAGCCGGCGGGGCGGAGCAACTGCAAAGAAAGGCCCGGTCCCTCGGGATTGAAGATCGTCTGGATTTCCTGGGACAGGTGCCCCACCGGGAAGTGGTGAAGTCTCTGCGGGAGGCGGACGTTTTTGTTTTGCCCGCATCCGGAAGTCCCATCTCCCGTTTCTGGACGTCCCCATTGAAGCTCTTCGAATACATGGCGGCGGGGCGTCCGGTGGTGGCCTCCGATCTACCCTCCCTGCGGGAAATCCTGCGGCACGAGGAAAATGCGCTGCTGGTGGAGCCCGGGAATCCCCGGGCGCTGGCCGCAGCCATAAACCGGATTCTGGCCGACCGCGGGTTGGCCCAGCGGCTGGCTGGGCAGGCACTTGCCGATGTGAGAGAGTATACGTGGGATGCGAGAGCGGAAAGGCTGGAAAGATTTTTCGCTGAACTCCTGACTTGATTTCGTCTCCTGCCCGGTGTAAAGTAGTGGCTCATGAAACTCGTAGTTTTCCCTGGGCTGCATTGCCGAGCGATGGAGGAGGGACCCTGAAGTCCAAGGTCACCGCCATCATACCTGCCCGTTATAACTCCAGCCGCTTTGCCGGAAAACCCCTCGCCTCTCTTTGCAACAAGCCCCTCATTCAGTGGGTCCACGAGCTTGCCTGCCGGGCCTCCAGCGTGGACCGTGTCCTGGTGGCTACGGATGATGAGCGGATCGCGGCAGCGGTCCGGCGATTCGGAGGGGAGCCGGTGCTCACCTCTCCCGATCACCCCTCGGGGACGGATCGCCTGGCGGAAATTGTTCCATTGCTGGACTGCGATCTCATTGTAAACGTGCAGGGGGATGAACCCCTCCTGGATCCTAAGGATATCGACCGGGCCGTGTCGGCTTTGGAGAAGGATTCTCAGTCCTCCATGTCCTCCCTGTTTTACAAGATTACGGATCCCCGGGAGCACACAGACCCCAATGTGGTTAAAGTGGTCATTGACCGGGACGGATATGCCCTTTATTTTTCCCGCGCCCCGATTCCTTACCGGAGGAACGGCGCAAAAGAGTCTCAGGGTCGAGTGTTGGGGCTCAAGCACATCGGTCTCTATGTGTATCGCAAGGACTTCCTGATCCGCTTCGCCTCCCTGCCTCCCTCCCCGTTGGAGCGCTGGGAAAAGCTGGAACAGTTGCGGGCTTTGGAGTGGGGTTACCGGATCCAGATGGTGGAGGCCTCCCGGGATACGATCGGGGTGGATACTCCCGAAGATCTTGAGAAGGTCGAGGCGCGACTGGCGCGGGCCGGGGTCGTTTGATGGAATGGGGGGAGAGGATTCCTTGGTGTTTTATATGAAAGGAAGGGAACAGGGAATGGCCAAGTATATCTTCGGCACCGGGGGAGTTCTTTCCGCGCTCGGAAAGGGTGTCGCGGCAGCCTCCATCGGGGCTTTGCTGGAGTCCCGCGGCCTGCGGGTCACCTTGCAGAAGCTGGACCCCTATATCAACGTGGACCCGGGGACCATGAACCCGTTCCAGCACGGAGAGGTGTTCGTCACGGATGACGGGGCGGAAACCGATCTGGACCTGGGGCACTATGAACGCTTCACCCATGCTCGTATGGGGAAGGACAACAACATCACGACGGGGAAAGTGTACCACTCCGTGATCATGAAAGAGCGGCGCGGGGATTATCTGGGCGGGACGGTCCAGGTCATCCCTCACATCACCGATGAAATCAAGCGCCACTTCTTGAAGCTCAAGGATCAGGCCGATGTGGTGATCTGCGAAATCGGGGGCACCGTGGGGGATATCGAGGGTCTCCCTTTCCTGGAAGCCATGCGGCAGCTCTGCCTGGAACTGGGCAGGGGGAATTACATTGCCATTCATCTCACGCTGGTCCCTTATATGAAGACTGCCGACGAGCTCAAGACCAAACCCACCCAGCACAGCGTCAAGGAACTGCGGGAGATCGGCATTCAGCCCGATGTTCTGCTGTGCCGCACGGACCGTTTTCTCCCCCCTTCCATCAAGTCCAAGATCGCCCTCTTCTGCAATGTGGATGAAAAGGCGGTCATCACGGCCAAAGACGTGGAGGTCATCTACGAGGTCCCCCTGATCTTCCACCAGGAGGGGCTTGACGGCATCATCGTGGAGAAGCTCCGGCTGGAAACGGGGGAACCCGATCTCTCTGTCTGGCAACGCATCGTAAGCACCTTGACCAATCCCAAAGACCAGGCGGACATCGCCATCGTGGGAAAGTACGTGGACCTCAAGGAATCCTACAAGAGCCTCACGGAAGCCTTGGCCCATGGCGGCATCGACAACGAGGCCGGGGTCCGGATCCACTGGGTGGACGCCGAAGAAGTGGAGCGCAAAGGCCCGGAGGCGCTGCTGGCGGGAATGGGCGGGGTTCTGGTTCCCGGAGGGTTTGGCGGCAGGGGGATTGAAGGAAAAATTGCCGCGATCCGGCACGCCCGGGAGCACAAGATCCCCTTCTTGGGGATCTGCCTCGGCATGCAATGCGCGGTCATCGAGTTTGCCCGCAGAGCCTGTGGATTGCGCGGCGCGAACAGCACCGAGTTCGATTCCCGGACTCCTTATCCGGTCATCGACCTGATGCCCGAGCAGCTCCAGGTGGAAAACAAAGGGGGCAGCATGCGACTGGGCGCCTACCCCTGCCGGGTCCGGGAAGGCACACTGGCCCAGCGAATTTACGGGGAGCGGGAGATTTCCGAGCGCCACCGCCACCGCTATGAGCTCAACAACGACTATCGCAAGCAACTGGAACAGGCGGGAATGATCGTCAGCGGGGTTTATCCCGAGAGGGATCTGGTAGAGATCGTGGAGATCCCGGATCATCCTTGGTTCATCGCCGGCCAGTTCCACCCCGAGTTTAAATCCTCCCCCCGCTACCCCCATCCGCTGTTCCGTGAATTCGTGCGGGCGGCTCTGGAGTCCAGGGGATGGGTTGCAGACCATGATCGGCAGTTGTCGGCCCATTGAACGAAAGCGAGAGGTGCTCCGGTGAGCCGGGAAGTACCCGTTGGTTCCGTGATCTTGGGGGGTGGGAACCCGCTGGTCCTGATTGCGGGCCCGTGCGTCATCGAGTCCGAGCGGGACACCCTGGAAATTGCCCGGCGGCTCAAAGAGATCACGGCGGCGGCTGGAGTCCCCCTGATCTTTAAGGCCTCTTACGACAAGGCCAACCGCACTTCCATCCGCTCGTTCCGGGGACCGGGACCGGAGAGGGGCCTGCGGGTTTTGATGCGGGTCCGGGAGGATCTCGGGGTTCCGGTTCTCTCCGACGTCCACGAAACCGACCAGGTTTATGAAGCAGGCCAGGTTCTCGACGTGCTGCAGATACCGGCCTTTCTCTGCCGCCAGACGGACCTGGTCGTGGCGGCGGCCCGCACGGGTAAGGTGGTGAACGCAGAGCGCGGGATTTCTTTCGGCTACAACAACCTGGTGGTCGATTTCCGTTCTCTGGTGATCATGGCGGAACTCGGCTATCCCGTGGTCTTCGATGCCACCCACAGCGTGCAGATCCCGGCAGGGGCCGGCACAGCTTCCGGCGGAAACCGGGAGTTCATCGCCCCTCTGTCCCGGGCTGCGGTGGCCGTGGGCTGCGATGCGCTCTTCGTCGAGGTCCACCCGGACCCCGACAAAGCCCTGAGCGATGGCCCGAACTCCCTCAAACTCGAGGACCTGCCCGATCTCCTCCGGCAAGTCAAGGCCATCGCGGCTGCCAGATGACATTGTGAGCTTAGATCGGGGAGAAACGGGTTCGCTCCGGTCCAAATGGGTGTTTCCGATTTGAAAGGAACAGGGGCGGATTGTGGCATCTGAGGCGAAGTTCTCCCGGGATTACGACTTTAAGAAGAACGTGAGGCTGGAGTAGAGGAGGAGAGATGTCCGATGAGCACGTCCGGGTACAGGCCGTCTACCGGGGTCGCATCGTCAACTTGGATCTTGAAATGGTTCGCCTCCCCAACGGGGCCGAGGTGACGATGGAGATTATTCACCACTCAGGGGCTGCCGCCGTGGTGCCCCTTCTTCCCGACAACAGGGTCGTTCTGATCTATCAGTACCGGCACGCGGTCGGCGGTTATATCTGGGAGGTGCCGGCGGGCCGCCTCGATCCTGGAGAGCTTCCGGAAGCCTGCGCCCAGCGAGAGCTTGCTGAGGAAGTGGGTTACAAGGCGGGCCATCTGGAAAAGATCGGGATGATCATGACCACCCCTGGGTTTTGTGACGAGAAGATCCACCTGTTCCTGGCTCGGGATCTCACCCCATGCCCGATCAACCATGAAGCCGACGAGGTTCTCGAGATTCGGGAAAAAGCTCTGGAAGAGGCCTTGGCCATGATTGGCCGGGGTGAGATTTGCGACGCTAAGACCGTAGTTTCCCTCCAGACTGCCTATTTGCACCTTTCGGGTCCCCGGTCCTTGAAGTAGAAGGGAAACTGCTAGGGCCGGCCAAGACAGATCTGGTCCTTTCCTCCCTTCTTGGCCACCAAAAGGGCCTGATCGGCCTCCAGGATTAGCTCCTGGGGACTCTTGACTTTCTCTTTGGGGAGGAGGGTCGCAATACCGGCGCTGAAGGTCAGGGAGATGGGGGGGGTGCCACCGAAATTGTGGTGCTTGACACGCTCCTTCATCCGGTTGACGATTCCCCAGGCGCCCTTCGAGTTTGAATTGGGCAGAATGAGGGTGAATTCCTCTCCACCGTAGCGGGCTACCAGGTCCGATTCCCGGCAACCGGTCTTGAAGAGATGGGCAACTTCCTTCAAAACCCGGTCTCCTGTGACGTGGCCGCAGGTATCATTTACATTCTTGAAGTGATCCAGATCGATCAGGATCAGGGTGAGAGGATAGGCAAGCCTTAGGGCGCGGGATACCTCTTCGGAAATGCGCTTTTGGAAGTACCTGTGATTGTAGATCCCTGTGAGTCCATCGAGGTCTGAAAGGTTCTGGAGCCGTTCGTTTTCCCAGCGCAGGGATCTTTCGGACGATTTCAACCCGTCGATCGCCTCCTTCATCTCCTTTTCCCGCTGCTCGAATTGGATCGCTGATTCACCGAGGGCCTGGCTGGCCTTCAGCACTGCCTTGAAAACCCCCTTCAAGTTCGGGACGCGGATATCGAGATAACCTGCCATCTCCTGAACTTGTTGTTCGATGGCCTCAAGGATCTGCCTTGCTTCCTCTTCCGTGTGCCCCAGCAGGCTGTAAATCTCCTGACAAAAGGCCCTGATCCTGACGCCCTCCTGGGTGTCGGAGAGGGCATGGGCTG
>JACPSX010000025.1 GCA_016193065.1 Candidatus Tectimicrobiota bacterium
AGAAGACCGAGCAGCGCCGGCATTCGGTGCACTGGTAGAAGTAGTAGAACCACTCCTTGAGGACACCTTCGATGAGATCGCGCGCTCCGGCCAGGCCGCGCAGGATCCGGCCGGCGAGCGTGAAATACCTCCGGTAGACCGAGCGCACGAGCTCGGCGCGCAGGACCGGCATGTTCTTGGGATCCCCGGAGCCCAGGTAGAACTGGCACTTGTCCGCGCAGGCCCCGCAGCGCACGCAGATGTCCATGAAGAGGCGGAAAGAGCGGTACTTCTCCAGCCTCTCCTTCATCCCCTTCAGGATGATCTCTTTCCAGTTCGGGGGGAGCTTCCAGTCCTCGTCATAGGGCTGCCACTTGCGCGGGTTGGACAGTCCCAGGTATTCCAGGTGCTTGGGCAGGGCGCTGTAGCAGAAGACCCCTTTGCGGAACTCCACGGCCGGATCTCGCCAGTCCTTCTCGGGGGGGCTGTAGTCGATGCGGGCGACTTCTTCGGGTTTGGGGGATGGTTCCGCCATGTTCTAGCCCTTCTCCAGAGGCAGCCCGGCCGTCCGGATCTTGTCCCGGAACTCCTCTTCCCACTCCTCGTAGGTGTGGACCTTGACCGGGTAGTCCCAGGGATTGACGTGTCGCTTCATGCGGTTGTTGTTGGCCAGGTTTCTCGTGGGGCTCAGAAAGACCCCCGCCATGTGCATGAGCTTGCTGAAGGGGAAGTAAGCCACCAGAACGCTCAAGAGGAAAAGGTGAACAAAGAACAGCGGCCCCACTTCTTTGGGTATGACCGGTGAGAAGGTCACCAGGCCCATGGCGAGCTGCTTGGCGGCCACCGTGTCGATACGGAAGAAGTACCGCATGAGGACTCCGGCGAGGACAACCCCGAGCAGCAGGTAGAGGACGAAGTAATCGGTGAACAGGGAGACGTAGCGTACCGGGGCGTCCCTGAGCCTCCTGAACAGCAGGTAGCCGAGCCCCGCCAGAATCAGAATGTCCGTCATGTAGAGGTCCGGCACACCGATCTGGAAGAACCCGTCCAGTCCAGAGAGCAGGTTCACGAAACCGGGGATCGGTTCCAGGAAGAAGCGCAAGTGCCGCAGGAGGATGAACAGGAAGGACCAGTGAAAGGCCAGGGCGGCAAGCCAGAGGGCCTTGTTTTCCCCGTAGACGAGCCTGGGACCCGCCCGGAGCTCCGCCCGGGTATTGCGGAAGAGGGACCGGAACAGTCCCACCTCCAGAGCCATCCGGGCCACCACACCCGCTGTGGAGTCGGGGCTCTCCAGCCATCCGGTCTTGATCCACGGCAGGGATTTCTGCTGCCCGCAGGTGGTGGGTATGCGGAAGGGGACGGGAGAGCGGGCCCAGCCCGCGACCCTCCAGGCGACTCCCAGGAGAAAAAGAGTGAGGGCGGCATAGGGTGCCAGGACGCCGAACAGAAGTCGCAGGGGCTCGACCAGGCTCCCCAGGAAGGGGACGGCGGCCAGGACGAGCACCAGGAGGAGCGAATTCAGCGCCTGCATAGTCCCTCACCCCGCCTTTCTTCCCTGCATTCTTTCCACCAGGTACATCCTGCGCCTGGACTCGCCGGCCTGGATGGCCAGGATCTGCTCCCGGCACTTGGCGTAGAGCCCGGAGGCGAGCAGGGCCAGTTCGTCAATTCTGCCTTCCAAAGCCGTCAGCGCGTCCGCTGCTTCTTCCCCCTCTTTTCGCGCCTCTTCCCGGATGATGTTTTTCAGCAAAAAGATGAAACCCACTGCCTGGGCGGCGCTGAAATCCTGAACGGCCCGGATCCGCACGATCGTGTCCAGAAGACCCTCCAGGCGTGCTCCGTCCCTCTCCCCCAGGAGCTCGTCGAAGAGAGCCGGAAGAGCTTCCTGGAAGGCGTGGCCCACCGGATTGCGAAAGCGATCCTTCTCCCGCAGGAGAAAGCGGCGGGTGTGCTCGGGATACGTCTCCAAGGTCCGCGTGAGCCAGACCTCGACCACGGTCTTCTTCCGCGCCTTCAGTACCTCCATCAGGGAACAGTCGCCTTTGGGCTTCATGGCGCCTCCACCAAGTCCGTTCTCGCCTCCGGTACCTTCGCTAGACGCAGCCCGTGGGCTTGGGGAGGCCGGCCACCTTGCAGGCCCCCTTGGCCGGGCCGGACGGGAAGAGCTCGTAGATCTTCTTGAGCTGGAAGCCGGTCTCCTTGCAGAGCTTGCGGATCATGGGGGCGATCCTGAATTCCTGGTAGTAGGTCCGCAAGTAGCGGACCACCTTCCAGTGATCGTCCGTCATCGGCTCGATCCCTTCCTCCCGCTTGGCGATCTCGGCGGCCACATCCTCATCCCAGAGCTCCGGGTTCTGGATGAACCCGTCCTCGTCCACCTCGAATTCCTTTCCTGCCAGGACAACGGTTCCCATCTTTGCTCCCCTTTCACATGGCGCCTTGTGAAATGGTTCCTTCAGCTTCCTCTTGTTTCCCCCCTCACCCCGACCCTCTCCCGCCCCTCAACCTCACCTTCCCCCCACAGGGGAGAAGGGAGGGATGAGGGGTGAACTGCGGCAGCGCGACGGCGGTTTGCGTGCAGTCGCGCCTGTCGGACCAAAGCGCTTGCCCATTCGCGGGTCCCGCCCGCATGGAAGTGACAGAACGAAGCGAGGACGTTCTTGTACACGAGACCGTCCCGTTTCCCGTCGAATCCGTAGCCGCGCTCCATGCGGAAGGCCATGCGGAGAGCCCCGGGCCGGGCGCCGCGCACGCGGGAGTAGCGGAATTCGTGGCCCCGCAGCACGGTCCCCGCAGCGAAAAACGGATTGGTTTCCCCCACCTCGACCCGGGTGTATCCGTGTCCTTGCGGTCGGCTGCCCAGCTCGAAGGTCACCGGGAAGACGCCCACCATCGGTTGAGCCACGCCTTCCATCACCATGGCCTCCCCGAGATAGATCAGGCCGCCGCACTCTGCGATGACGGGGAGTCCAGCTTCGATCTCCCGCCGCAGGGCTTTCCGGAATCCGGAATTGGCCGCCAGTGTTCCCGCGTGGGTCTCGGGGTACCCCCCGCCAATGTAAAGCGCGTCCAACGGGGGAAGGTCAGGATCGGTCAGGGCATTGATCTCCACCAACGTGGCCCCAAGGCGCTCCAACGCCTCCAGGTTCTCGGGGTAATAGAAGGTGAAGGCGCTGTCTCTCACGACCCCGATCCGTACACCCCGTGCGGAACCCAACGATTTCACCTCATTCGATTCGGATGTCCAGGTGAGGGGAGGCACGGCGGTGGCCAGAGCCCGAATGGCTTCCAGGTCCGCATGGTTTTCGACCGCCCGGCGGGCGACCGTGATCGGCAAGGCTGCCTCCCGATGTTCCGCCGGAGTGAGGAGCCCCAGGTGCCGTTCCGGAAGCTCCGTGTCCGGGAGGCGGGGAATACTTCCCAGCACGGGCAATCCGCAGATCTCCTCCACGGCCGTTCGGATCGCCGCTTCCTGACGGGGTGTGGCCACCCGGTTTAAAATGACGCCCGCCAGATGCACCTCGGGGTCCATCCGCTGGCACCCTAAAACCATGGCGGCTACAGTGCGCGTCGCTTTCGTGCAATCCACCAGGAGAACCACGGGCGCTTGCAACAGTCTGGCCAATTCGGCGGTGCTGCCGGCCGGGTACCCAGGCCCAGGGTCTGGGTGGGCGTCCAGGCCGTCGTACAGACCGTGGTTTCCCTCCACCACCAGGATGTCCGCGCCGCTGCCGTGCTCCCCTGCGGAGAAGAGAATTTGCTTCTCGGACATCAGGTAGGTATCCAAATTGCGGCACGGTCGGCCGGCAGCCAGGGTAAGCCAGGCCGGGTCAATATAATCCGGGCCTTTCTTGAACGGGGCGACCCGGATTCCCTGCGCACGCCAGGCCGCGATGATCCCCATGGTCACCAGGGTCTTGCCGGTGCCGCCTCGCAGGCTGCCGATCACCAGCCGGGGACAGGGCTGACTCTTTACTGCGGTTTCGTTGCGCATTACCCGCTCCCGGTCCCCCCCCACCCCACCCTCCCCCTCGGAGGGGGGAGGGACAGGGAGGGGGTGAGAAAGGCATTTTCAGACAGGCTTAGATCTCCGTGCCCTCCTCGGGAGGTAGCTCAACGAAGCTCCCCCCGTAGTACGTATAGACGCAGCGCCCGGAATCCATGAGGCGGCGCAGGGCCTCCTTGCAGGCTTCCTTGCTGCAGCGCTCCGGGCCGAAGTGCTCCATCATGGCCTTGGTCAGGTCCGTGGGCTTGAGCTTCTTGACGCCGGTGGCTTCCTTGACCATCCGGTACATCGCTTCCGACAGCTCCTCGATCGTGACGGGGTTCGCCATGGTGCCCTCCTCACGACTTGATGTGCACGGAACGCTGGTAGGTAAGACCGGCATGCCGGAAGTCGTCAATGTGCTGCTTGGTGAACGGGATACCGGTCTTCTGGAAGAAGCGGGGCCAGCCAATCCGCTCGATCCACTCGCCCATCCGCTCGTACTTCCGGGCATCCTTCGCCCACACCTCCACGATGTTCTTCACCGCGGCCACCACCTCCGGCCAGCGGGGGGGATTGTTGGGCAGGTACGGGATCGCCAGTTTGGAGAACATCGGGGCATGCCGGGCGTTGCTGACCTTTCCCCCTACCCAGATGGACACGCCGTCGTTCAGCGCGTTGCTCAAGGGCATGGCGGGGCACACCGTGTAGCAGTTGCCGCAGAACATGCACTGCTCCTCGATGACCTCCACCGTCTCTTTTCCGTTGATCCGCTTGGGGCGGATGGCTGCGGTGGGGCAGGAAGCCACCACCGTGGGGATCTCGCAGATCTTGGAGAGCTTCTCCTGGTCGACCTTCGGCGGCCGCCGGTGGATCCCCAGGATTGCAATGTCCGAGCAGTGCACCGCCCCGCACATGTTCAGGCAGCAAGCCAGCGCCAGCCGCAGCTTGGCCGGCAGCTCCATGGTCTGGAAGTGGCCGATCAGTTCGTCCATCACCGATTTTACGATCCCCGAGGCGTCGGTGGCTGCCGAGTGGCAGTGGATCCATCCCTGTGTATGGACCATGCTGGAGATGGCGTTTGCGGTTCCACCGACCGGAAAGCCTCTCGTTGTGAGCTCAATGATCAGAGGCCCCACCTTGTCCGGGTCGGTGAGCAGGAACTCGATGTTGTGGCGGCTCGTGAAGCGCAGGTAGCCGTCGCTGTAGGTGTCCGCCAGGTCGCAAAGCTCGCGGATCGTCTGAATGCTCAAGAGCCGCGGCGTCCCGGCCCGCACCGTGTAGAGCTTGTCTCCCGATTCCGCCACATGAACCAAGACCCCGGGCTGAACGATCTCGTGGTACTTCCACTTCCCGTAGTTTGCCTTCACCACCGGGGGCAGGAACTTTTCGTAATGAGGAGGGCCGATATCGGTCTTCCGTTCCGCAACGGTGTCAGCCATGGCTTTCTTCTCCTTACAATTGTTCACCCTTCGGTCTCGCTCGCCGCTTCGGGCTCTTCTTCGAAGTACTCTTCGTAGAACACGTAGGGGTTCTCCCGGGGATGGGCCACCATTTCGGGCTTCGGCTCCAGGCCGATGGCCTCCAGGAAATTGCCCAGGCCCACGCGCTGGATGAACTCCCCGACCCGCTCCCGGCTCTTCCCTTCCTCGGACCAGAGGTCCAAGATCTTTCCCACCAGCTCCTTCAGCTCGGTGTAAGGCGGTTCCATCTTCATGAACGGCACCAGGACCGAGGAGAGCATCGCCCCCTGCACGATCGGCGCTTTCGAGCCGATGAGGATGACGGCCCCCCTCTCCTGGCCGGGGCGCAGGGCCTTGGGCATGGCGTTGATGCAGTGCATGCACTTCACGCACCACTCGTCGGCGATGCGGAGTTCCTTCCCGTTCCAGGACATGCACTGGCTGGGGCAGCGCTCGCAGACGTCGGCCTGGATGTCGATTCCGTTTTCCGTGTACTCCTTGAGGGCGGCTTGGTCGATCTGGATCTCGTCTCTCCAGGTGCCGATGATGCTCAAGTCCGCCCGGGCGATGGCCGCCACGCAGTCGTTGGGGCACCCCGAGGCCTTGAACTTGAACTTGTAGGGGAAGGCCGGACGGTGCAGTTCGTCCTGGAAGTGCATGGTGATGTCGTAGGTGAAGTTCAGGGTGTCGTAGCAGGCCCACTCGCAGCGGGCCGGCCCGACGCAGCAGCTTGGTGTCCGGACGTCCGACCCCGACCCGCCCAGGTCAAACCCGGCCTTCGTCAGATCGGCAAACGTAGATTCCAGCTCTTCCGTGCGCGTTCCCAGCAGGATAATGTCCCCGGTAGAGCCATGGAGATTCGTAAGTCCCGAGCCGTGTCGCTCCCAGAGGTCGCAGATGGCGCGCAGGGCCTCGGTCCGATAAAACCAGCCGGCCGGCTGGTTGACCCGCAGTGTGTGGAAGTGGGCGACGTTGGGGAACTTCTCGGGGACGTCGGAATAGCGGCCGATGACGCCGCCCCCATAGCCCCGCACCCCCACGATCCCGCCGTGCTTCCAGTGGCCGACCTTCTCCTCGTACGAGAGTTCCAGAACCCCCAGGAGGTCCCGGGCCATGGGGCTTTTCGTGGCGGCCCGCTTGATCTCCCGCACAAAGCTGGGCCACGGCCCTTTCTCCAGTTCGTCCAGCTTCGGTGTCTGAGAGGGCTTGTTCTCATCACCCATTGTTGTCTTCCTCCCTGGTGCGACGGCCTCGGGGCTCACACCATTTCGATGTAGCCGCAGGGGCATTCCTCTGCGCACTTCTTGCAGCCCTGGCAAAACTCCAGCTTGAACCGGTAGGGTTGGCCCTTCTCGAAGGGCTTGATCACGGCCTGGTCCTGGCAGTACTTCCAGCAG
Organism: Candidatus Tectimicrobiota bacterium; assembly: GCA_016193065.1. Classification (GTDB taxonomy): domain Bacteria; phylum JACPSX01; class JACPSX01; order JACPSX01; family JACPSX01; genus JACPSX01. Next base: position 6,825 of record JACPSX010000025.1, read on the forward strand.
TTGTCGCATTCGGAGCACAGGCCGCAGCTCAGGCAGCGCTTGGCTTCGGCGATGACCTGTTCGCGGGTCAGGCCCAGGTTCACTTCCCGGTCCGGGTCCTGCAAGCGCTCGTCTACCGGGACACGCTCCATCTCCGTGCGTGGCTGCTTGGGGTAATAGTCCAGCCGCATCCGGTCATAGGTGATCACCGGAGGCGCAGGAGCGGACTCCACCGGGGTTCCTCGCAGCCGGGAGTGGATAACCTCGGCGGCGCGACGGCCATGGAAGATGGCGGTGGTGACGATTCCCAATTCCAGGACGTCGCCGCCGGCGAAGGCACCCGGCACTGTGGTTTCCCCGCGGTCGTCTACCGGGATTCCTCCACGCTCGGCTGTGAAAGACTCCAATCCGGTGAAGTCCGGCTCCTGGCTGATTGCCGCAATGATAGTACTGGCGCCCACGTAGAACTCGGAGCCCGGGATCGGTACCGGGCGGCGCCGGCCGCTGGCGTCCGGCTCTCCCAGTTCCATCCGCAGGCAGGTCAAACCCACAGCGCAGCCGTTCTCGGTCGCCACCGCGGATGGCGCTGCCAGAAATTCGATCTGGATCCCCTCGCGCTTGGCTTCCTCCACCTCCTGCCTGATGGCGGGCATTTCCTGGATGGTTCGGCGGTAGAGGATGGTGGTTTTGGCTCCCAGGCGCGCCGCCGCGCGGGCCGCGTCCACAGCGGTGTCTCCGCCGCCCACCACGACAACCGTCTTCCCAACGTCCGGTCGCTCACCCGCGTTGACGCGGTGCAGGAACTCCACGCCGGAGAGCACGTTTGGCGCTTCATCCCCCGGAACCCCGAGGGAGAGCCCTCGGTGTGCGCCGATGCCGACGAAGATCGCCGCATAGACCTGGCGGAGATCTTCGTAGGGCACGTCCTTCCCCACCATCGTTTCACAGCGGAGCTCCACGCCCAGGGCAAGAATCCGCGCAATTTCCGCGTCCAGGATTTGGCGGGGCAGGCGGTAGGTCGGGATGCCGTAGCGCAGCATGCCGCCTGGCTTCGGGAACGCCTCGAACACCGTCACCGGGTAGCCGCGGCGGGCCAGTTGGTAGGAGCAGGAGAGACCGGAAGGGCCAGAACCAATTACTGCGATCTTTTCCGGGAGACGATCCTCGCTCAGGCGACGCAGCGGGAATCCTTTCTCCAGCGCAAAGTCCCCGATGAACCGCTCCAGACAATTGATCGAGGCGGGAGCATCCAAGTGATTCCGGTTGCACGCTTCCTCGCACGGGTGGGGGCAAACCCGTCCGCACACGGCCGGCAGGGGGTTTCGCTCCGCGATGATATAAAACGCCTGCTCGAAGGCCTGGTCGTACGATTTCCCGTGGGTCTCGGCCTGGGCAATGTTGGTGAGGACGGCGCGAATGTCCGTGTGGTTCGGACAGACGTCCGAGCAAGGCGGCGTCTTGAGCACGAACTGGGGTCTGAGCGGCGAGGTTGCTCGTGCACCTGGCCCTGCGGCTATGCCGGAGAGTCCTCCGAGCTTTCGAACCTTCTTGATGACGGGCACCTGGGAGCTCTCCTTTCTATCACCCGGCTCAATTCGGCAATCGGCACACCCGTTCCCTCACGTTCTTATCCCAAGCAAGGACTTTGCCAGCTTGGCTCTGCGCTGGAACTGCTTGAGAAAAGTGCCCTGAGGGTTGGGGAGAGAGTCGGGACAGGTTACCCAAAGGTAACAGGTCATCCCTGCACGTTACCTTTCGGTAACGCGGGGGGCCATGAAACACCCAGATGCTTCAGCTTCTTCCACAAGGTCTTCCGGCTGATCCCGAGGATCCGGGCGGCCCGAGCCCGGTTTCCTTCCGTGATTTTCAGGACAGAGAGGATGTGCTCGCGCTCCGCCTCTTCCCGCACTTTCCCAAGCGACTGGTCCTGTACACCAAGAGGAAATGGCTCCATCGCCTGTGCTCTCTTTCTCATGTTGGATGCCATCGCAAAAAGAGAATGGACACGGGGCAAATCATGATGGCGGCCCCGCGCGGCCTGTTTTTTTTCACCTTCTTACTTATCCATCCGTGCAGACCGCGCCGGCGCCGCCATTCCGGATCTACTTAATCACCGGCATCGGGAAGAGGGTTCCTCCAAACAGGAGATATGCCAGGATCAGCGTCCAGATGATGTTGAAGCCCTGGGCTCCCAGGAAAGCCACAGCCGGCCGGCCCCCTTCCATACTCGCCAGTTGGCCGAACCTCGTCTCCAAGCCGATGCAGGTAAAGGCCAGCGCAAACCACACCGTCCGCAGCCCGCCCAGTACCCCCTTGGTGGCCGAGACGGTCGTCGCAGGCAGGAAGAAGGAGAAGACGATCGAAGCCACCAGGAAGCCCAGGACGAACTTCGGGAAGCGCTCCCAGATCACCCCCGCGCTGGGCCGCTCGCCGGTCTGTGCGCCTGTCTTGAAGGCCCACCAGACCGCCAGGATGAAGGCCGCCACGCCGATCAGGACGTTCTGGGAGAACTTGACGATTACGCCCACCTTCATGGCGGCTTCGCTGACGAGCGATCCGGCAGCCACCACGGAGCCGCTGGTGTCCAGCGTTCCTCCCAGCCAGGCCCCGCCGACCACGTCCGGGATTCCGAGGACCCTAACGATCCAGGGCATCAGGACCATCATGGGGACGGCGCACACCAAGATGATGGAGGTGGTGTAGCTGAGCTTCTTCTTATCCCCCTGGATGGCCCCGCAGGCGGCAATGGCGGCGGAGACCCCGCAAATGGAGACGCCGGTGGCCAGGATCGCCGCGAACTCATCATCCACTCGTAGCTTCTTGGCCAGCCAGAAGCAGGTGTACCAGATCACCGAGACGACGAGAATCGCCTGAATGATCCCGTAAGCACCCGCCTGGAGGATCTCGAAGAAGAGGATCCCGGCCCCCAGGATCACCAGCCCCGTCTTGATGTAGTACTCGGTGCGGATTGCCTCCTTCAGCCACTCGGGCACTCCGAGAACGTTGCTGATGAAGAGGCCGATGATCAGCGCCCAGAGGACGTATTCCAGCCCCCAGTAGCTCACGGTGAAGTTCCCGGCAATGAACATGGAGAGCCAGGCCAGAATGTAGATCACCGGGAAGCCCAGGAGAAAGGCCCCCACCTTGCGCCCCATCAGCGCGTTGCCGATGGTGGCAAGGATGAGGAAGCCGAGCCCGATGTAGATAGACCAGAGGATGTTCCCTGAGGAGAACACCTTGCCGACCAGTTGACCTGCTGCTCCACTCACGTCCTTGCTGATCGCCCCGGCCTTCTTTTTCAAGGCGGCATCCTGCACCTTCGCGGCTCCGAGCGTCTTGGCGGCATCACCGATAGCCTTCCTGTCCTGACCCCCCATGGCAGTCCTGAGGGTCGTAGAAGCCACCAGCAGGTCCGCCTCTCCTTTCTCCCCGGCGGACTTGACGAGGGTCTCCACTGCCGGCGTGTTCTCGGAGACCATGGACATGAATTCACCATCGGTGGTCCACTTAAACGACGGCATCTTTGCCTGAACACCCAGGACAATGAGGGCAATGATGAGGAACCCGAGCCAGACCCCCATCCAGTCCTCATTCTTTAAGAGACTCAACCCCTTTTTCTCTTCCGCCATGTTTGTTCCTCCCCTAAGAAATGAAAGCAGATTGCGGCGGACTCGATATCCATCCTTCTCAATAGCAAGGACCTTGCCGGATGAACAACTCGTCGGAAGCGCTGGAGAAAGCGTGTCTTACACGCCAAGGGGGGTCGGAGCGCTCGAGTAGAGGTTACCGAATGGGAACATTCCTTGGAGAAACGGTTACCTCTCGGTAACCCGTCTCTTAGTGCGCCGTGAGCCGTTCAGAATCCGGATCAGGGACCTCAGCTCTTTATCCAGCCTTTGAGCTGTTTCACAAAGGTGTCCTGGAGGTATGGCCAGGCCAGGAAGGCCGCGGTCAGGATCAGGATGACCAGCGAGATCGGCTTGGTCACGAACACGGAATAGGATCCGTCGGAGATCAGGAGCGCCCGGTGAAACATCCGCTCGATCAGGCTCCCGAGGACCAGACCCAGGACGAGGCAGGCGGGGGGATAGCCGGCCTTTCTGAGGATAAAGCCCAGCAACCCGAACAGGAGCATCGCCAACACGTCGAAGAGGTTGGAGCGGAAGGCGTAGGTGCCGTAAACAGAGAGGGCGACGATCAGCGGCACCAACAGCGCCGAGGGGACGACCACGATCTTGGCGAAGAAGCGAGCCAGGATCAAGCCCAGGATGAAGAAGGTGAACTGGGCCAGGAGGATCCCCGCAAAGACCGCGTAAGGGACAACGCCGCTCGAGAAGAAGTCGGGACCGGGCTTGAGCCCCTGGATCGTGAGCGCAGCGAGCAGAATGGCCGTGGTCGCCGAGCCCGGAATTCCCAGCGTGAAGGTTGGAACCAGGTCCCCCACGACGCAGGCGTTCTTGGCCGTCTCCGGGGCGAGAAGTCCCGCTGGGTTTCCTTCCCCGAAGGTCTCGGGCTCCTTGGAGAACTGCTTTTCCACGAAATAAGCCGAGATGCTGGCGGAAATGATCCCCAGAGCGGGCATGACACCCATGAAGATGCCCACGAGCCCCCCCCGGATCAACGTCAACGGCCTTCGCAAGATTTCCTTCAGTCCCCTCCAGATGCTGTCGGCCACTTTCCGGACTTCTCCCGCCTGGGCGCTTTCCTCCGTCAGGATCATGGCCTGAGAGAGGGCGAACAGCCCCACGGTGACGGGGATCAGATTCACCCCGTCTTCCAGGTAGAGGCTGCCGAAGGTGAACCGGTAGGCCCCGCGGATGGGGTCCTGGCCGATGAAGGACAGGAGCAATCCCACGCCGCCCATGACCAGGCCCTTGGTCGTCTCCCCCCTTGCCGCGATGGAGAGCAGGGAGAGGGCCATGATTCCCAGGGCGAAATATTCCGCCGGGCCGATCTTGAGAGCCACGCTCGTCAGCAGCGGAGCGATCAGTACCAGGCTCAACCACCCCATCACCCCGCCGATCATGGAACCGAAGGTGGAGATGCCGAGAGCCATGCCCGCCCGACCCTGTTTGGCCAGAGGATAGCCGTCCCAGCAGGAGGCGACGGACCCCGGGCCCCCCGGTACGTTGATGAGAATCGAGGCGATGGAGTCTCCATAGGCCGTGGCGGCGTGAATGGAGCACAGAAAGATGATGGCCGTCGCGGGAGGCATGAAGAACGTGAAGGGGAGCATCAGGGCGACACCGAAGATGGGCCCCAGGCCGGGGAGGACGCCGATGGCCAGGCCGATGAGCGCCCCCACCACAAGATAAAGCAGGTTGGTTCCCGACAGGGCCAATTGGAATCCCGCCATCCAGAGGTCCATGGTCATCGCTGCATTCTCCCGGGAGGGTTAGAAAATCACCTGCGGCATGGGGATCCTCAACAGGTAGGTGAAGGGGTAGTAGAGAGCGGCCGTAATACCCACCGCCACCGGGATCACCACTTTCCAGCGCCCGTAGTGGAGCATGAAGGGGATCAGGAGAGTGTAGGCCAGCGTGGGCCACAGCAACCCCAGCAGCGGGATGAGCAGGAAGTAGCCGACCATCGCCGCGTAGGACCACCAGGCGATACCTGCAATGGAACCCCCACGGCGAGCCCCGCCGGTCTCAGCGCCCGCTTCCGCCGTCTCCGTCTTGCCGGCCTTCACGACACTGCGTATCCTCCCGACCAGGAGGCAGGCCGTGGCCAGAATCACGAGGCCGGAGACGAGGCGGGGAAACAGCGCCGGGACGGGCCCGTACCGGAACGTCTCGATCAGGAACGTGAGGGAGAAGATCAGGATGACCAGCGAAACCAGGGATCCCAGATTCAGCAGACCTGTCACGATTCCACCCATGGCGCCTCAGACTCCTGCCGGGAATTTCACCTCGACCCGGATCTGCCGCTGCTCGTGTCCTCAGCCGGATATCCGGGCCATCAGATCTCCTTTCCCCTAATCCATCCCGGCTTTCAGCGCCGGGAGCATTTCCTCGACCATCTTGCTTGACTCCAGAATCATCCGCCGGAACTCGCCGGCAGAGGCCGGGGCCAGGGTGAAATCGGACCTCCTGGCGATGGCCACGAAGGCGGGGTCGGCCACCGCCTTGGCGGTGGCGCTCTCCAGGGCCTTCGCGATGTCCTCCGGCATCCGGGGCGGACCGAGGATCCCCAGGGAAATGTCGAAGCCGACGTCGCGATAGCCCAGTTCCACCAGGGTCGGAACCTCCGTAAAGGAATCGTGCCGCTTGGGGCCAAACCCGGCAATCACCCGGATTCGCTTCTGCTCCGCCAGGGGGCTGAAGCTCACCACGCTGCCGGTGGCCATGTCCACCTGCTTGGAGATCACCGCGAGGGCGGCTTCGGTGCCGCTGTCAAAGGGGATGTATTTGACGTTCAGGCGCACCTTCTCCTTCAGGAGAACGAAGGCCAGGTAGCTGTTGTTGCCGATGCCGGAGCCCGAGACCTTGATGCTTTTCTGTTTCCCCAGATTCTTGAGGTCCTCCAGGGTCTTCAGGGGCGAGTCATAAGGCACAGCCAGGTAGTTGTAGTCCCCTCCGGTGATGTTGTAGATCGGGGTCATCTCCTCCATCTTGTAGCCGGGGTTGTCCATCTTCTGGGAGATCATGGGGGCGGGAACCCCGGTGAGGACCAGGGTGTAGCCGTCGGGCTTTGCCTTGTAGACCTGGTTTCTTCCCACCTTCCCTCCGGCCCCGGCCACGTTCTCGATCACGACGGGGGCGTTCAGGTACTTGGACAGGAAGGGCTGAAGGGTGCGGGCCACCTCGGGGTACTGGATGTCCCCGCACACGAGGACTCCCAGGCGCCCGATGGGGGTGTCCACGACGGGGAAGAGCGCCTCCTCGCCGAACACCTCGATGAATCGCCGGTAGACGTCCCCCGGACCCGTGTAGGTCGTGTTCAGATTGTTGGGTCCGTTGTGCTTTCGGTAGGTCAGGACGATTTCGCCCCGTGGGTCGATGATCACCGTGGTGTTGAAGTAGCGGCCCGGGAACTCGGGGTGCCGCTCCAGGAAGTGGCCGACCAGGTAAATCTCGAACTTCCTGGCCGTCTCTCCGAGCAGATCCGTGGCGAAGTTGGGGATGGGCAGGGCGATTTCGATCCATTCCTCCGTGGATCTGGGGCGGTACTGGCCGAACAGGGAATACTCCCCGGTAACTGCCAGCTTGACCTCGCCGATGCGGTGGAAGAGAAACCCGATCAGGTCGGTGATCCGGCGGATGTTTGTCTGGATGTGGCTCTCCCGTTCCTCCAGGCGGCGGACTACCTGACAGGGGCTTTGAATCAAGACGCCGTCGTAAGGGTCCATGCCTTCCTCCCTCGCGTTCGGAACAAACCTCCAC
>JACPSX010000026.1 GCA_016193065.1 Candidatus Tectimicrobiota bacterium
CTGATGGACTCAGGATCTACCGAGTCTAGCTCCACCCACCCATCGTACAACCGGAAGTTCTGCCCCAGGCGCGATGACTCTTCTACGGGAGGGCACTTCCAGAGATGAAGCTTGGAGCCTATCGTGACGGCCTCCATGGGCAGTTCAATCGTGGTCCGGACCACAAACTCGATCACGCGATGGCCCGTGCACATCATATAGAAGAGTGCCCCCTGGACGTCATCATCATTCGAAAGCGAGCATGCCTCCTTCTGGAGAGCGTCTGTATTGCCGGGGTAAATGATCGGCTTCCATTCTCCCAGATTGTTATAGCGACCCGGCAGGCCAATCTCGTAGAGCCGCTTATCGCCTACTCGCCACTCGTCGCGCAATTCGTCGATCATCCCAACGAAGAAACCGACATGCGGATGCAGCTCGATGTTCATGCAATCCGTGCCGTTCGGAGATCGTACAAACCTCGCGGAAGCGCCGTTCGAGATGTGAACTTGAAAGCCGGAAAGACCCCACTCATCTTCTACGAGAAGCTCCAGTACTTCGAATCGGGGCATTTTGTAAAATTGGGGAGAATTCTTGTACGAGAGGCGCTCGGCGAAGTAGATCTCAATCATCGACCGGAGAAAGGTCAAGCAGTTGCGAAAGGATGTTTGAAGTCTATCGTCATTTGGGTTGGGGGCGCAAGGGGATGCAACGCCGAGCAACTCAGCGTCGTAAGAAGCGGTGATCAAGTCCGCGAGGTCATGCCATCCAGCTTCGGAGGCGACACGCGAAGCGTGTTCAGCCATCGCTACGCGCGAGGGCTTTACGACGTTCGGGAATCGCCCCTGGTAGAGGTGCAGGAACGGGGATACCTCATAGGCTTGCCTTAGACAACATCGAATGAGATTGACAACGAGCGACAGCGCATCCTCGCAGTTCCCAATCGAGCGATAATCATCAGGGGTTGCATGATGATGATCCGAGGACGCAAAGCCAGCAAGAACCCTACGGAGCGCAAGCAAGGGATCAGCTGTGCCGGTTAACCCCTCGACTCGAACGAGAGTGAAGATATATTGAAGTCCGCCCTTCGATTTTGCCTCCCTGAAGAGCTTTTCCAGGCAAGCCTTCGCATCGCCGCCGTTTGCCCCAGTTGTGGATGTCGGCTCTGGTTCTTCCGGCATAGCCGGCTCTCCTAAGGAATTCCGCTCTGTTGCTGGTAAACAACGGACGAAGGATAAAGCATGGACCGGCTGTATAAGAGAAGAGGCAGCTCTATCACTGATATCCGATATCTACCTCCCGCGAGTTGCTAACTCCCGCAAGCAGATTCTTACCACGTTTATTGCGATGTCCGCCTGCTCTTTTGAGATCTTGATTCCCTTCTGCACCTGGCGTCCTGGATGTATCAGGTTCCGATACTCTCGGAGAGCATGGCTGAGGTGAATGGTGGCATTCTGCAAAATGCCAAGTTCTTTCGCAACATCTACAAGATCCCCAAGATTCCATTGAGGTAGGTCTGGAGGTCGTTTTCCCCGCAGCCGTTCATACTTATCGCACGCCCGGGTGGGATCCGAGGTGAGGGCGTCAAGCAGCATTCCTTCCAGGATTCCGCCGCAGAGGATCATGCAGCTTTTCCGTGCGTTGGCCTCATGGATTTTCTGCGCTTCCTGCCAATCCTCCCACAATTGCTCGCGCAGTCCGGCTTCGCTGATAAACTACATTGTATGGTAACCCGACACTCCATTCTTGGTCTCCGAAGCTCCCGCCATCCCCATAAAAATGACCGAGCCGAATCAGCTGTCTCAAGAGGCGAGACTCATCCGCGCTGAGGTGGAGAGCGGCTTCTACTTCTTGGCTCTTTACCAACTCGATCCCGGGGTCAGCGTCGAACCGGTCCCGAAGATAACTCAGGTACCCGGCGAGCAACTGTTCGATTTCTTCCCCTTGATCAGTAAGCAAGACTCCAAGAAACGTCAATCCATAGCGTTCTTTCCCGGAGTCCTTTGCTTCGTAGGCGATGCTGCCTCCCAACTGCTGAAGCGCCGAGCGTACTGCCTCTTTGCCGAACCGATGATGAAGGACCCGGGCAGAAATCCACTCGGCTCGTTGGCGGTAGAAGTCCCAGACAGCATTCAGGATTTCGCACTGAACAGGGGTAAGCTGCGCCCGCAGGCTCTCAAGATCTGCCATTCAAGTCCCTCATCTTGCTGGATGGTACCTCTGCTATCTTAATTCCTCCGCGAACCTCTTGCTCCGCCGGGGGAAGCACAGCGCACACCGAAGAACATTGCCCTGGGACATCGCAATCTTGATCGTCAGATGCTCTCGCCAATAGTCTGGTCGGGCCTTCGAGCGAGTCATGGCCCCACAACTCGGGCAGTGGAACGTAAAGAGGGGGCGCTTTCCGGGCCCCGTACGCTCATGGAACGAACCAACCACTGGGTGATCTCTGTGATCATGCTCAAACGCGCAACGAGTCAGATCAGGGTCGGCCAGGAGTCCGCTCAGCCAATCGTCACCTGGGCTCATCGCGCCCTTCCCCTCGGACTGCCCAATTGCCTTCTCCTCTCCTTCTTGCGGAACAGGTCGTCAAGATACCGCGCCTTGAGCAGTTCGATCATGGTCTTGAACGCCTTCACCCGGATCGCCGCCCCGCCGCGCCGCTTGATGTGAATCGGGAGTTCGACGAGTTCCTTCAGATGATACACCTTATGGGGGTTGTCGATCCACCCCCGCCCTTTTGCCTTCTTCGGGTGTTGTTCTCCTGGCACGTCGCCCGTTCCTTAACGGCGAAGTCCCACCAGTCCGGGTCCGTCGAGGTGATCATCACCTCGGGCATATCCTTGATCACCTGATCTTGGATGATCCGCTTATTTGACATGATGTCCCCCACGTAATCGAGAAATCGGGCGCTGAGGAACCGGATACAAGCAGGCGCTGGGGTCTCCGCGACTAACTGGCGGACGGTTGCCCAGCGGAGGTAGCAAAACTCGCCTGCGCGGAGGTCGGTCCGCTGCCGGAGTCTCCCCGCGAGAGCCTCGGCTTCAGCCTTGCGGTCGAATTGAGTCACAAGGGCGAGGCGGACGTGATCATACGTGCCCCGCTCATTTTGGAGGATCGCCGCGTACTTGTCGAGCTGGTTCCTGCCGAGGCGGGTCGCGCCGAGCTTCGATTCCAGGAGGACGAGGAACCGCCCCGGGAGGCGGATTTGGAGGTCGATCCGGCTCTGCTCGTCTACTCCCCCCGCATAGGGGACCTGGGTCTCAACGGCGATCTGTTTCCGGTCCTTCGGATGCAGGGTCACGGTGGGGATGCGGAGGAAGCGGAGGAGGGAAAGGAGGGCCAGGGGGTGCGCCTGGAGGATCACGCCGAAGGCGGCGGAGATCTGATCCTCGTGAGCGCCGAAGCGGTTCAGGAGGTGGAAGACGTTGTCCACGCGCATAAGCGTATTGGTCCTTCGGAACGGATAGGCAGATCGGCATTTTCCGCCTAACCACCGCGAGATCATACCCCAGATCAGATTCTCAGGGAATACGCCCCCAGCCGCGTGGCCAGACGGTCAGCGGCGTATCGGCTGTCCCTCCGGCGCCTCCGGGAGGCCCGCCTTGCGGTGGGGCTGACGCAGGTGGAGGTGGCGGCGAAGCTCCGGCGGTCGCAGAGCACCGTCTGCAAATGCGAGTCCGGGGAGCAGAAGGTGGACGTGGTGGAGTTGGCGGGGTTCGCGAGGCTTTATGGCAGGAACTTGGGCGACCTCCTTGAGTAACGCGGAACTGCGCTACGTGCGCGAGACAATATCCAGGCGGCCGAACCTGAACCAGGCGACTGTCGTCTCCGGGAACGTCTTGAAGTGAATCGTGAGATGAAGGTCCCGTTCAAACCGCGGATCTCGCAATTTCAGTAGTTCAGCCGCCTCCGTCGCGACCTTCTCCAGTTTCTCCCTGAGCTCCTCCTTTTCAACGGCTGATGAGTACAGCATAACATCCATTCTGACGCTATGGCGCGGCCGTAGCCAGACCAGCGAATAGGAAATCAGTTCGTGATGCCTCTCCCGTAGTGCCTCTGTTACCTTCCTCAGTTCCGGTGATGCCTCAATGTCATCTCTTCGCTCTGCGAGCAGTTGAACCAGAGAGACTACCGCCCAGATACTATCCCGCAACAACTCTTCCCGTGTTTCGAACACGCGGCCGCTCTTATGAACGACATCGTTCCGCCACCTTACCACTCTCAAGACCTTGTCTAGATCGACATCTGCCAAATAAGACTCGTGAAGCGTCAGATTTAGAAGCGCAGACAGTCGAGCGGTAAGGCCGACTTCAGGCAACAGAAAATGATCGATTCTATCCTTTGGTACCCCACGCGAGCTTAAGTGCGCGCGGAGGAACTGAGCTAAAACGATCTCCAGGCCGATCACTGATTCGACAACGGCCAATCGATAATTTCCTTTTCGCATATGACCGATTGTGTTCGTGACGAATTCACTCTCAGGCGGTGGCTCCTTCCTCTCCTCCAAGGCCTCCACAATGTCGTCCCAGAACACAGTCTTGATTTCCACGGTTTCCCGAAATTCCTCATCATGCCCGGCAGCTGTACCGAACAGGCCGGCCAACAAGCCAGCATACGGGTTCGCTTCCGCCTCTAGCACGGTCTGCCAACCCTTGCCGTCTTCCGATACCTCGACTTTCCATTTCCTCAGGCACGCCTCGATGTCCTTCTCGCTCGTGATGTTTTCGCGCAATCTTTCGGGCAGTTCCGGAGCCATTCCAAAGTTACGGATCGCCTTGCAAACCCGACTTCCAAGACGACGAATGAGTTGAAGCAGGTCTGAACGCCTATCGGGAGGGAGCAGTCCGGACAGCGGAGGAACTCGTTGGCTCTCCGGACGATCGCACAACACCAGTTGGAGTCCTTCCGCTCTGCGCATGAACCTCCACGTCACCTGTATGGTTTTGATATCGACCACCTCGCCACCAGGAAGCGAGAGTCTTGCGGAATAGCCCTTGTACATGAAGTCAGCGTATACGTCGAGCCCTTGCTCGTGAAAGCTAAAGAGGTAGATCTCACATGGGATCAGGAAACGAAGTTGCATACGCCACTTCTCCACTCAGGAGTAAGCTCTCTAACCGCTATTGGCTCTGCTCCAAGGGTTTTGGGAGGCCTTGGCAGATCACTTCCAAGGGCAGGATGCACTTCGGAAGCGACTTGAAGTCCTCGTCATCTTCTAGCATCTCCTGCAGGTGACCCACCTCAGTTAGCGACCTGACGATCGCCGCGACGAAGCGTTTGGGGAGGCGGAATTCGTGGGGGCATCTCCACTCTCTCTCGTGAAGCCAGCTCACCCAACCTTCCTCCGAGACTTCGAGCTTTACTACCCTCCAGAGTTGATCCCTGGGCACGTCAAGCCGTCTCTGCTCGGTCCCGGAAAGATAGAGGACCGGTCGCGCGCCTCGCTCATAAGCGGTCCGCTTGCTCACCACTACGCCGTAGGGTTCATATCGCTCGGCGTTTTCCGGCGTACACACGGACTTCAGGGCGTGGAAGGGGACATCCATGAAACATGCCGCTGGTATCGATCCTTTAATGAACCCCGTCTGCGTGGTGCTGCCTCGCACCACGCCGCCTCTCAGAATGTTGACCAGGTTCTCGAAGCCGGAGCGGCCCCTCCGAGCACGAGTCAAGTGAATCAGGTAAGGCGTGAGGTCGGGCCGGGTCCAAAAAGGGAGCCTGCGGTAATCAATCGCCGACATTGAATGGTCCTTCCCGCCTCCCAGAGTAAGCAGGGCCTGACCGCCAGCCCCTTACGCCCCCGCTCGCAGAAGGGGACGTCGGTGCTGAAAGCAACTTGCGGTGCTAACCTGATCGGGCGCGCGGGACGCCGCCGCCTGCCACTATCGGGAGCTGTCCCTGACCGGATCGCTCGTCAGCCCTGCCGGGAGGCGAGGCTCCCGTAACCGCCTGCGGAAGAGCCGGCTCGCCGCCTACGGCCGGGGCTGACGGGCCGTGATCCGCCACAGGTAGATCGTCCGCGGCCTGCCTGACTCGTCCAGGGGCTGCCGGACCGCCTCGGGCCGCCAATCGCCCATGTCAAAGTCATGCGAGACGACGACGGCGCCGGGGCGCAACTGACTCTGGAGGGCGGGCCGGAGCTTCAGGTTCGCCTCCCGGCTTCGATTTCTGCGTGTCTGGGCACAGGCTGCTTCTGGCCGGTTTTGGGATTGAAGTAGATATCGTGGCGGGAGCCGGACCGGAGGAGTCCGCAGCCGTCCCGGACCAGATGACGAATGAACTCCCTCCGTTTCATACCGCGATGGCTTTTTCGCGGTGGTCCTGGGGCACATCCTCCAGGATCATCATCCGGTATGCGTCTCGCAGATTCGTCTCGAGTTCCTTCAGGGTGCGACCTTGCGTCATGATCTCAGGATACTCCTTGAGTTTCCCGAGCCAGAACTTCTCCCCTTTCCAGTAGATCATCGTCATCTTGCTCACGACAGCCTCCAGGGAACTTGGTTGAGTCCGGTACATCGATACTTGAAGTGCGCCTGTCCTCCTTGTCGGCGACCGACGACCGAGGCTATGCAGACACAGATGTTTCGGCGAGCGCGGAGGAAGCGCAACCGGTCAAGCGGTTACCACGAGGGAGAGGCAGTGTCATGTGTCAGGCCCTCCTCCGTGTTTGTGCCTCCCGGATGATCCCCTCGCTGATCCAGCTCCGCATCAGGGCTTGGTAGCTCAAGCTCTTCCTGCGGGCCAGTTGTTTGGCCCGTGCGATCTGGCCCTCCTCCAGTCGAAGCGTCACCGGCTTCTTCCGACTCCGCTGCAAGGTGATGCGCCGGGCTCTGGGGGATACTTCAATCTCCACTGGTTCAAGCTGGTCCCAGATGTCCGCGAGGCTGTGCGTGGACCAGAAGTGCGCTTCCTCGGCCTCATTTTTAAAGCGGGGGACCTCATCCAGCGACTTGAGATATCGCATGCGCCTCGGCGTCTTACTTTCTGGCATAACTGCGCCTCTCCTTGAGAGTCATGTCTCGTGCGGTTATGGGTCGCACCACACCGCTTCCAAGATATCGGAAGTGTACCAGCAAGAATCTCCCGTCTTCCGTCGTCCCCGCCGCCTGATATCGGCCCTCCCGCGTCCGTCGGACCTTGGGCCTGCGCCGGAGGACCTGCTCAATCTCCCATTGCGCGACACCATGGGTCGCGATGTGATCAATGTTGTCGTCATCCCAGAGGAAAGATGCAACCCTCACGGAATGAGGCTAGCCAAATGTCAACCGTTTGTCAATACGCACGAAGGCCGAGGTAGCCCTATCTTTTCGATCGGGATCAGGTAGTCTTTGACCTGTTTGTATAGGAGGCGACCCCGCGTTCCAAGCATGACTTCTCTCCCGACTGGGGCCGGTTGGGTGGGATGAGGATAGTGATGAAGGCCCGTAGCTTGCGGGGCTCACAGGTTCCGGAGGTAGGCGGGACCGCCGAGCTGGATCATCTGCTCCTCGATCCAGCGGGCGCGTTCTCGCACGTAGGCCGAGGGATTCCTGGCGTGAAGTCGGCGGGGGTTGGGCAGGACCGCGGCCAGGAGAGCAGCCTCCGCTCTCCCCAGGTCAGCGGGACGCTTGCCGAAGAAGGCCTGGGCGGCCGCAGCGACCCCGTAGATCCCGTCGCCGAACTCGGCGACATTCAGGTACACCTCGAGGATCCGCCTCTTCGGCCACAGGAGTTCCAGCAGCACCGTGAAGTAGGCCTCCAGACCTTTCCGCAGGTAACTCCGCCCGGGCCAGAGGAA
>JACPSX010000027.1 GCA_016193065.1 Candidatus Tectimicrobiota bacterium
CCGGTTGCGCCTGGTCTATGGGGACTTGAACGATGCGAGCTCTTTGAACAAGATCCTGCGCACGGTGCAGCCGGAGGAGATTTACAATCTAGGGGCTCAGAGCCACGTGCGGGTAAGCTTTGATGTGCCTGAGTACACGGCCGAGGTCAGTGGGGTCGGGACAGTTCGGCTTCTGGAAGCGATTCGGGAATCCGGGATCCATCCCAGGTTTTATCAGGCCTCGAGCAGCGAGTTGTTTGGCAAAGTGCGGGAAGTTCCCCAACGAGAGACTACTCCATTTTCCCCGAGGAGCCCTTACGGTTGCGCCAAGGCCTATGCGTATTACATCACGGTGAACTACCGGGAAGCTTACGGGATCTTTGCCTGCAACGGGATCCTGTTTAACCACGAAAGCCCGCGCCGGGGGGAGACATTCTTGACCCGCAAGGTGACCCGGGGGGCGACCCGCATCAAGTTGAGTCTGCAGGAAAAGCTTTTTCTGGGGAACCTGGAGGCCAAGCGGGACTGGGGGTATGCACCGGAATACGTCGAGGCCATGTGGCGCATGGTACAGCAGGAAGAGCCTGATGATTATGTGATTGCAACGGGGGAGACCCACTCAGTGCGCGAGTTTGTGGAGGCGGTTTTCAGTTATCTAAAGTTGGATTGGAAACAGTACGTGGAGAAAGACCCGCGCTACCTTCGTCCTTCAGAGGTCGATCTCCTGGTGGGGGATGCGGCGAAAGCCAGAGGCAAACTGGGGTGGGAACCTAAGGTGAAGTTTGATGAGCTGGTGCGGATCATGGTGGAGGCAGACCTGGAGCTGGCTCGTCAGGAAGCTCACATGAACACGTATGCGGATGCAAAGGCCCCGGAATCGTTCTCCGGGAAAGGAACCCTCACCCCGTCCCTCTCCCTGGGAGGGAAAGGGAGAAAGATCCAAAAGGGAAGAGGCTGAAAGAAGGCGGAACTCCTGGGGAACGGGATTGGGGAGGCGGGAATGAGCCTTTGGACAGATAAACGAGTGGTTGTCACCGGGGGGGCCGGGTTCCTGGGGTCCCGGGTCGTGACACGACTTAAGGAACGGGGCTGCCAGGAGGTTATTGTACCAAGAAGCCGGCAGTATGATCTCAGGGAAAAAGATGCCATCAGGAGGCTCTACCAGGATGCCAAGCCCAATCTGGTAATCCATTTGGCAGCAGTTGTTGGCGGAATTGGAGCAAACCAGGCCAGCCCGGGATCCTTCTTTTACGACAACTTGGTCATGGGTGTGCAACTGATGGAGCAGGCCCGGCTTTTGGGCGTGGAGAAGTTCGTCGCCATCGGCACCGTGTGTTCTTATCCCAAATGGACTCCGGTTCCCTTTCGAGAAGAAGATCTATGGAATGGGTACCCCGAGGAGACCAATGCCCCTTACGGGCTCGCCAAGAAGATGCTCCTAGTTCAATCCCAGGCCTATCGAGAGCAGTATGGGTTTCATTCCATTTTTTTAATTCCGGTGAACTTGTATGGTCCTGGTGACCACTTTGACCTGCAAACTTCTCATGTGATCCCCGCGATCATCCGCAAGTGCACGGAGGCCGTGGCCCGGAGAGAGAAAGAGGTTGTCCTGTGGGGGGATGGGACTCCAACCCGCGAGTTTCTTTATGTGGATGACTGCGCCGAGGGGATCTTACTGGCGGCCGAAAAATATGACAAGAGCGATCCGGTCAATTTAGGCAGTGGGGTAGAGATCTCCGTTCGAGAGCTTGCAAATCTGCTTGCAAAGCTGACTGGTTTTCAGGGGGAGTTTCGCTGGGACACCACAAAACCCAACGGTCAGCCGCGCCGGCGCCTGGAGGTCTCGAAGGCCAAGAGGGAGTTTGGATTTGATGCGATGGTGGGGCTGCGAGAGGGGTTGCAACGAACGATCGAGTGGTACCTGAGGCAGGGAGCGTGAAGGCTACGGCCAAGAAAAAGCTTGCGCTGGGAAGCGAGGATGAGTAAGGTCCTGCTGATCAATCAGTTCTTCTACCCCGATGTAGCCCCGACCGGGCAAGTTGCCACCGATCTCGCCGAGGACCTAGTGCGACGGGGCCTGGAAGTTTCAGTGCTGTGCAGCCGCCGCCGCTATGGAGGGGTTGGATCTCTGGCATGGAGAGAGACCTACCAGGGTATTCAGATTTATCGGACCGGGTCCACCCGATATGGCCGTCGGAGGACCTTGGGGCGGGCGCTGGACTACTTCTCGTTTTACCTGACGGCAGGGGTGAAAGCCCTGGTTCTCCCCCGCTATGATTTGGTCATTTGCCTTTCCACTCCTCCTCTGATCGCGGGCCTGGGGGTTCTCCTCAAATGGGTGAAAGGGAGCCGTTACGTTTACTGGGTGCAGGACCTCTATCCCGATGTGGCTGTAGCTTTAGGGGTGCTTCGGAAAAAAGGGATGGTTACGGGTCTGGTTCGACATCTCTCTCGGTTGACTCTCTGTCGGGCAGACGCGGTGGTGGCTCTGGGGGAGGTCATGGCAGAGAAGCTTTCGGCCAATGGTTTCAGGCCCAAGAACCTGAGTGTGCTCCCCTGCTGGGCTGATGGGGAGGAACTCCGTCTTGTTCCCCACAAGATGAATCCGTTTATAGAGGAGCAGGGCCTTTCGGGGAAGTTCATTGGACTCTACTCGGGAAATATGGGGAAGGGGCATGAGCTTGACACTCTCCTGGGGGCAATTGAAGCTCTACGGGAGGTTGAGGACTTACTTTTTGTTTTTATCGGAGATGGTGCAAGGCGCTCGGAGATTGAGAGGTTCCAAAAGACAAAGGGACTCCAAAATCTTCGTCTGCTCCCGTATCAGGACCGGCACCGTGTTTGCCTGAGCCTGAATGCCGGAGATGTCCACTTGGTTACTCTGCGGGAGGGGCTCGAAGGTCTGCTGGTGGCCAGCAAGATCTACAGTAGTCTGGCCACGGGAAAGCCCGTGATCTACATAGGGCCCGAAAGGAGTGAGGTGGGGGAGATTGTGAGGCGGGCTGACTGCGGCTATGTACATTGCCCGGGGGACGTGGAAGGAGTCGTGCGCTCCGTGCGGGAAATGATCAGTCGCCCCGAGAAGCGTGAGCGGTTGGGAAGAAACGGCCGAGCGTACTTTGAAGCCCATTTTGAGCGGCGACAAATAACGGAAAAATTCTATCAGGTCATTCGGGACGTCCTCTCAGTAGCCTGAACCGGCGGAAAGGAAGCCACACGCGAGATGAGTACGATCGATAACCTTGCCATCAACTTGATTCTCATCGGTAGTGGTTCGTTTTTGATCGCGCTTCTCTTGACGCCCTTGCTGGCCGCCTGGGCCCTGCGTAAGGGATGGGTGGATCAGCCCGGGAACCGCAAGATCCACCTCAGAGGAACCCCGCGAATCGGTGGAGCGGCCATTTTTGTCGGGATCTTACTCCCCCTGGTTTCATTCATGGTCTTGAATGGAGAGGAAATCCGGCAGACGATTCCCCATATGCGGATCGTTCCGGCCCTGCTGGCGGCAGGTACAGGGATCTGGCTCCTGGGGATCTATGATGATCTTGTCGGGGCCAAAGCCTGGCAGAAGTTCTCTCTCCAGACCCTGGCGGCTTACTTCCTCTACACGGAGGGGGTGCGAATAGAGGAGCTCAGCAATCCGCTGGGGGGAAGTTTTTCACTGGGGGTTTTGAGCCTGCCGGTCACTTTGCTCTGGATTGTGGGGGTGAGCAATGCCTTCAATTTGATCGACGGGATTGACGGTCTGGCAGCCGGAGTGGGCATGTTTACGGCCGCCATCCTGGCGGTCATTGCCGCGCTGAACGGCCAGATTCTCATTACGTTCGTTGCGACGGGGCTGGCCGGGGCTCTCCTGGGGTTCCTGCCCTTTAACTTTCATCCGGCGCGCATCTTCATGGGGGATTCCGGGAGTCTCTTGGTGGGGTTTATTTTGGGCTCCCTCTCGATCTTCGGAAATGAGAAAGGGACGACGGCCGTCGCGACACTGGTTCCTATCATCGCCCTGGGGCTTCCGATCATGGATACCTTTATTGTCATGGCGCGCCGATTTATTCAGGGAAAAGCTTTGTTCCAGGCGGACCGGGAGCACATTCACCACAGGCTTCTCTCGCTGGGATACACCCAGAGACGGGCGGCGCTGGTGCTCTATGGTTTTACCGTGCTCTCGGGAGTCGCGGCGCTCGTCATGGCCGTGGGGAAGGAACGCTCGGGGATCGTGCTGGCTCTGTTGCTGGGGGCCGTCGCCGCGACGGCGGCGCGCAGGTTGGGATATATCGATCTCACCTCCGTGGTGGGGAGGATCCGCAGCGGGAATAAGAGGCGGCGGACGCCGCGCTACAAGAACCTCTTCGTGAGGAAAATGCCCGGGACGCTGCGGAGGGTTCGGGAGCTGGAGCATCTGAAGCCGCTCCTGGTCGACGTGCAAAAGGAGCTTGAGCTGGATCTGGTGCGCCTGAGCTTTGATCCTTTTCGGAATGAGAGTTTGAACCTGCCGGGAGCCTTCGAGTGCCAGAGCCTCCCGGCGGACAATGGCGGATCTGGAAAACCTGCAGGAGCGACCGACGAGATCTGGTCGGCCACGGTTCCTCTCAACGGCAAGCGGGGTGTTCTCGGCGAGCTGACGGTAGGGAAGTTCGCCTGGAAAAGACGGCGCAGGGGGGAGGACGACGAAGAGTGGGCTCAGCAAGTTGCCGAGGCAATCTCCAGATGGGTTCAGTCCCATTGTATTAGGACTCCACAGATGCACGTTCAATTCCTCAAGGACCTGCAGACTTGGCCGGACAAATGGGTGGTGATGTAGTGGTAGGGAGAAGGAGGAGAGAGCAGGGCTCTAATTGTTGAGGATTAAGGGTATTGGACTGTACAGGAGCCTTCCGGAAACGGAGGGCTCTTTTTCTTGGTGCGCTTTGCCTCCTCCTGTGCGGCCGTGTCTTAAATGCCACCGTCACAGAGACCTGCATTTCCCCCTCACCCGCACCCTCTCTTCCGAGGGTGGCGAGGGAGATAAGATTCAATTTCCTCTCAGGTTCGTTTTGGATGAAATGACGGTGAAACAGGTGCTCAGGGATGGTAGATTTTGAGGTTGTGTGCCGGGCTCTGTGTGCGGGTTTGATGATGTGACAATCAAATTGCTGAGGTGGGGGCGATGAAATTCCTGCGTAAATTCAACTGTATCCGTCCTTCGACAAGGCACAGGACGAACAGGATCGAAAAGCTCAGGATCGGTGGTGGAGTCGAAAAGTTTGGGACGAACGGGGGGCGAAGGGTTCAGAACTCTTGAGACACGGTGTTAGAAGGGGGAGCGGGAGTTGTAGTCCGGTTCCCGGTCGAAGTGGTGTTCGGTGCTCAGAAATCGAATGGTGCCGGACTTGGAGCGCATGACGATGGAATTCGTCGTGGCGCCTCCGCGGACGAAGCGGACCCCCTTGAGGAGATCTCCATCCGTGACTCCCGTGGCGGCAAACATCACGAATTCCGTGGGCACCAGGTCGGAGAGGGTTAAGATGCGCTCCGGGTCTAACTCCTTTAGCTTTTCTTTTTCCTCTTGGGATTGAGGAAGTAATCGTCCCTGGAAGTCTCCCCCCATGCATTTCAGGCCAGCCGCGGTGATGACGGACTTGCTGGCGTCCCCGATGCCCATGACCACATCGATTCCCCCTTCCCGGTGGCAAGCAGCCAGAGAAGTGGACACCTCACCATCTCCGATCAATTTAACGCGAGCGCCACTCTTGCGCACCGCCTCAATTAAGGCCCGGTGACGCGGCCGGTCCAGGATGGCCACGATCAGGTCTTCGCGCTGGCACTGCAAGGCAGAGGCAATGTTGTCCAGGTTCTCGGCGGGGGTGAGGTTGAGGTCGATTGTCCCTCGGGCCTTGGGCCCAACCACAATTTTCTCCATGAGCATCATCGGCAAGGGGACAAGCCCTCCCGGGGGCGCGATGGCGATGACCGAAATCGAATTGGGTCCGCCTGTGGCGCAGATGTTCGTACCGTCCAGGGGGTCGAGCGCCAGATCCACCTGATCCGGGTTGGGTGTGCCGACGGTTTCGCCGCTGTACAGGGTGGAAGTCTCCGTGGCTTCCCCCATGCCGATGACGACCCTGCCTTCCAGGGCGGCTGCCTGCTCCGCCAGGCGCTCGTCTCCCCGGCCCATAAAGCGCGCGGCGGCCAGAGCTGCGGCCTCAGTGACCCGGACAAATTCCATGGCTAGATTTCTATCCATCTCTGCGTCCTGGAAAAGGTTGTCGCTGCCAGGAAAATAGCATGACCTCCGGAACCCTGCAAGGGTTCAAAAGGAGAGGGATACTGAAAGGGAAGCGGCTCCCATGTCGAAGGCGCGCAGAACCCTGCATTGCTGGTGGTCACGCACTGTAGAAGAGAGATAACCGGCAGAAATAAAAAAAGGCCCCCACCTTGGGGGCCAGGCAGAGTTCCCGTTAGGCCCGTGTATGTCGGACAAGGTGCCAGAGATTCCACAGGAACCTGTACGCAGGGCGCTCGGAAGTCAACTGGAAGAGCCCCCGAAAGGTCCTTACCACCGAGAAGCGCCGAGCGCGGAACGACTTCGATTTCTGCAGAACCTGACCCAGCACGATGGAATTGCTGCCGGTTAAATCATAGCACCGCATTTTCCATAACCTCCCATATACAAAAGGAGATTTCCAAAATCTATCTTCAAATTAATGCGTTTCCAGAGAATGTCAATAGGCTGGCATTTCGAGCTTGTTGAATTGATTCTCGGCCATGAGGGTGGTGCTTGCGAGGATTCGAAACCTTCAAATCAGCCTTGAAAAGGAGGGGGAGAGGCAGCCACCACGCTTTGTGGCTGCCTCTCTGTGGAGGTGATGATGGAAGGATGTGTAGGGACTTGCATCCGCTCGGTTCTTTAAGATATGCAATCGGTATGCCAAGAAAACCGAATGGAAGGGATGCTCGTAACTATTTGAGAATTCAGGAGGAAGAAAGGCGACAACAAGCCCCAATCCAGGGAACGACTGTGACAAGGTGTCAGAATTACCGACAGGGGGTGTCGAAAATGTCCGCAAAGATTAGGCCCGCCAGCTTACTTCCTTGAAAAAGCTATTGCAGATCGAAGGAAAATCTAGTAAAGTCTTGGCTTTCAAATCCATACGGTAAGGTGGTCCCGGGTTTTGGACAATCTCTCCAATTTACGAAAGAAGATCGATGCGCTCGATGACGAGATATTGCGGCTTCTCAACGAGCGTGCCCGCTTAGTCCTGGAAATTGGCCGGGAAAAAGCCCGCTCATCGAGCGGGCCCCATGTTCCCGAGCGCGAACGGGAAATTCTGGAGCGTCTTACAGCGCAAAACCCCGGACCGTTCCCCAATGACGGCATCCGCACTCTGTACCGGGAAATCTTTGCCGTAAGTCTGGCTCTTGAAAGCCCGAAAACGGTGGCCTACCTGGGGCCGGAAGCCACCTTTGCTCATCAAGCCTGCCAGCGCTATTTTGGATCTGGTGCCAGCCTCCTCCCGTTGGAGACAATTCCGGCCATCTTCCGGGAAGTGGAGGCGGAGAGAGCCACCTGCGGTCTGGTTCCTGTGGAGAACTCGATCGAGGGGATGGTGAGCCACACGCTGGATCTCTTTATGGAATTCGACCTGAAGATCTGTGGAGAGGTCCTCCTCAAGATTACCCACTACCTGGTTTCTCGGGCAAAAACACCGGGGCAGGTGAGAAAGATCTATTCCCATCCCCAGGCGCTGGCCCAATGCCGGCAGTGGAT
Organism: Candidatus Tectimicrobiota bacterium; assembly: GCA_016193065.1. Lineage (GTDB taxonomy): Bacteria > JACPSX01 > JACPSX01 > JACPSX01 > JACPSX01 > JACPSX01. Next base: position 7,727 of record JACPSX010000027.1, read on the forward strand.
CGAGCACAATTTCCCGCGCGCGGAACTCGCTGAGGTAACAAGCACCGCCCGGGCTGCAGAGCGGGCGCGAGAGGAACAGGGCGCGGCCGCGATAGCCAGCATCCTTGCGGCTGATCTGTACGGCCTGTCCGTGCTGGCCCGGGGCATCGAAGACAACCCTCACAACTACACCCGCTTCCTGGTGATCGGCAGGCAGTCCCCAGCTCCCAGCGGGACCGATAAAACCTCCATCTTGTTTTCCGTCCGGGATAAGCCGGGAGCCCTGTTTGAGGCCCTTGGGCCCTTTGCGGAGCAGAAAGTCAACCTGACCAAGATTGAGTCCAGACCCTCCAAGAAAAAGCCCTGGGAGTACGTCTTTTTCGTTGATATGGAAGGGCACCTGGAGGACAAAGCGGTTCGCCAGGCCATCGCTGCGTTAAGAGAGGACGCAGTGGATCTGCGCGTGCTGGGCTCCTACCCCCGGGGGGAAATGGCATGACGGACTGGGTTGCCCCCCATATCAAGAGCCTCCCCTTTTACGTTCCTGGCAAACCGGTCGAGGAACTGGAGGAGGAGTTGGGCATTCAGGAGGCCGTGAAGCTCGCCTCCAACGAAAATCCTTTGGGACCATCTCCCAGGGCTCTGGCTGCCATGGAAAAGGCCATGTCCCAAGTTCATCGCTATCCCGAAGGGGGAAGCGTCTACTTGCGGCGCCGCCTGGCCCGGATCCATGGGGTGGACGTGGAGCAGATCCTGGTCGGTAACGGCAGCAACGAGATTCTGGAGCTGATTGCCAAGACCTTCCTGCGGCCGGGCGAAGAAGGGATTTATGCCGAGCAGGCCTTCGTCGTGTACCCGATGATCGTGCAGTCCCTGGGCGGGGTCAAGGTAGGGGTCCCTCTCCAGGATTTTTGCCACGATCTGGAGGCCATGGCGGACCGCATCACCCCGAACACCCGCCTGATCTTCATCGCCAACCCCAATAACCCAACCGGCACTTCCGTCGGAGCCCGGCAGATGGAGCGTTTCCTGGACCGGGTGCCGCCCCGGGCGCTGGTGGTTTGCGATGAGGCCTATTTTGAGTACGTGGAGCGGCCGGATTTCCCCCGCAGCCTCGAGTACCTGGCTCAAGGGCACAATCTCTTCGTCCTGCGGACGTTCTCGAAGATCTACGGGTTGGCCGGAATGCGGGTCGGATACCTGGTGGGGAAGCGGGAGCTGGTCGAATATGTGAACCGGGTTCGGGAGCCGTTCAACGTAAACAGTCTGGCCCAGGCCGCTGCCCTGGGCGCTCTGGAGGATACGGAACATGTGGCCCGCACCCTGGATGTGAATTCCCGGGGGAAGAAATTCCTGTACGCGCTGTTTGGAGATCTGGGCCTGCCCTTCGTGCCCACCGAGGCCAACTTTGTGCTGGTGCAGGTGGACCGGGAGAAGGAGATCTACGAGAAGCTCCTGCGGGAGGGGGTCATCGTCCGACCCATGAGCGGTTGGGGCCTGCCGGGTTATTTGCGGGTATCGATCGGGCTGCCCGCTGAAAACGAGCGGTTCGCCCGCGCCCTGCGCAAGATCTGGAGGGGAGAGTAAGGATGGGGCCCCTTTTCCACAAAGTATGCATCCTCGGAGTCGGATTGATCGGGGGCTCCCTGGCCATGGCCTGCAAGCGCTACGGTCTAGCGGACGAAGTGGTCGGTGCGGATGAGGATCACTCCGTACTGGAGAAGGCTTTCCATCGTGGGGCCATTGATTGCCTCACCTCCAACGCGAAAGTGGCCGTGGAAGGCGCCGGCCTGGTGGTGCTGGCGGTTCCCGTGGGGGCCATGGCAGCGGCCGCCCGCGCGATGCGGGAAGCGGTGCCGCCGGGGGCCATCGTGACCGATGTGGGAAGTGTGAAAGGGGAGCTGGTGGGCGTTCTCGAAGAACTCTTTTCTCCCCGTTCTCCTTTCGTCGGGGGGCATCCGCTGGCCGGAGCGGAGACCTCGGGCCTGGAATCCGCCTCGGCGGATTTGTTTGCAGGGTCCCGCTGCATCTTGACTCCAACCTCGCGGACAGATCCCCGGGCCCTCGACCAGGTGTCCTCCCTGTGGAGGGGAGTGGGTGCCGAGGTGGTGACCCTGGATCCCAAGGAGCACGACTGGGCCATGGCGGCCGTCAGCCATCTTCCGCACGTAGCGTCTTACGCCTTGGCCAAGGCCGTGTCTACGGTGGACAGGGGACGTTTGTTCGTCGGGCCCGGGTTTCGGGATTTTAGCCGGCTGGCCTCCAGCCCCGCCGCGCTATGGAGCGACATTTGCCTGAATAACCGGGACAGCTTGCTGGCCATGATCGGCCGCTACCAGGAGGCCCTGGAGACGATTCGCATGCTGATTGCCGCCGGGGCGGGCGCCGCCCTGGAAAGGGAGTTTCAAAAAGCCAGGGAAGTGCGAGAACAGTTGATCCGTTCCTGAGGAAATGCGGTGGGGACTGGTAAGGAGTTGCTGATTACAATTGACGGCCCGGCGGGGGCGGGGAAAAGCACGGCGGCGGAACAGTTGGCCGCCACCCTCGGCTACATCCATGTCAGCACGGGGGATATCTATCGAGCCGTCGCCTGGCTTGCCTTGCAAGCGGCCGTGGATCCGCGGGAAGAGGAAGCGGTCCTGGAGCTGATCCGGCGCTCTGGGCCGGAGTTCCGCCTCGTGCAGGAAAGAGCCCGAATGTTTGCGGCCGGCGAGGATATCTCTGCCCGCCTGCGCTGCGAGGAGGTCNNNNGTCCGCGAGGCCCTCCTGCCTGCCCAGAGGCGGACCGCGGAGTGGGGGGGCGTGGTGGTGGACGGCAGAGACGCGGGCACGGTGATCTTTCCCGATGCAGAGATCAAATTTTTCCTTGATGCTTCTCCGCGGGAGAGAGCCAGGAGAAGATACCTGGAGCTTAAGAACCGCACGCAGGGACTGGATCCATCCCAGGTTTTGGAGGATCTCAACCGGCGGGATCTTCAGGACAGCCGGCGGGCCGCGGCCCCTCTCCAGATACCCAAAAACGCGGTGGTGGTTGACAGCACGGGGTTGACGCCGGACGAGGTGGTGGCCCGGATGGTGGAGACCGTTTCCGCCTACCGGATGCCGAGCACCTGCGGGTAAAATTTTTCAGGAAGGGGGGAGTTTTCAAACACAGCGAGTTCCGGCACTGATCACAAGTTAAATTTCAATTTCAGGGAGGTTTGTGTCGCGATGCAAGAAGAGAGTGGGTATCTATCTCATCCTAGGGCGGATGACGCCGTGGAAGCCAAAACGCCGGGCAGTGAGCCAGCGGGGAATACGGGTCCTGGCGACTCCGGAGAGGAGTCGCTGAGTCAGGAGGAGCTGGAGAAGATTTATGCGGGTAGTTTTGAGAGGATCCGCGAAGGGGAGATTGTCCGGGGCCGGGTGGTGAGTATTGAAAAGGACATGGTCCTGGTCGATATCGGCTACAAATCCGAGGGCGTCATTCCCATCTGGGAGTTTCCCCGGCACGGACGGGACCTGCGGGTCGGGGAAGAGGTGGAAGTGTATCTGGAGGAGGCGGAAGACACCGAGGGTCTGGTGGTGCTCTCCAAGGAGAAGGCCAACCGGATCAAGATCTGGGACGACATCAGCCGGGCTTACGAGAACAACCGGCCCGTGGAGGGGGAAGTGATTTCCCGGATCAAAGGCGGTCTCACGGTGGATATCGGTCTGAAAGCCTTCCTGCCGGGCTCCCAGGTGGATTTAAGACCCGTGCGGAATCTGGAAAAGTTGATCGGTCAGAGGCTGCAAATGAAGATAATCAAACTGAACCGCAAGCGGGGCAATATCGTCTTGTCCAGGCGCGTGCTCCTGGAAGAGGAGCGGATGGAGGCGAAAAAGGAGACTCTGGCCCATCTCCAGGAGGGGCAGATCCTGGAGGGAGTCGTCAAAAACATCACCGAGTATGGCGCCTTTGTGGATCTGGGGGGAATCGACGGCCTCCTGCACATCACCGACATGTCCTGGGGGCGTGTGAATCACCCCTCGGACCTCTTCGCGGTGGGCGACCGGATCAAGGTCATCGTGCTGAAGTACGACCGGGAAACCGAACGGGTCTCCCTGGGCTACAAGCAGATCACGCCGGATCCCTGGAGCAAGGTGGAAGAGAAATATCCCATTGGATCCCGCGTTAAGGGGAAGGTCGTCAGCATCACCGACTACGGGGCCTTCGTGGAGTTGGAGGAGGGGATTGAAGGGCTGGTCCATATCTCCGAAATGTCCTGGACCCGGAGAGTCCGTCATCCCTCGAAGGTCGTGGCCGTGGGGGATGTGGTGGAGGCTCAGATCCTCAACGTGAACAAGGAGGAAAAACGGATTTCCCTGGGCATGAAGCAGGTGGAGCCCAATCCCTGGACGACCATCGCGGAGAAGTACCCGGTCGGCAGCGAGGTGGAAGGAAAAGTCCGCAACTTGACCGACTTCGGGGCCTTCATCTCCCTGGAGGAGGGGATCGATGGCTTGATCCACGTCTCGGATATGTCCTGGACGCAGAAGGTGAAGCACCCCTCGGAGATACTGAAGAAGGGGCAAAAGCTCAGGGCGGTCGTTCTGAGCATCGACCAGGAAAACGAACGCCTCTCCCTCGGCATGAAGCAACTCAGCGAAGATCCCTGGAAGGACGTGGCGCAGCGCTACCGGGTGGGGCAAGACATCCGGGTGCGCGTCGTCAAGGTCACAAACTTCGGCGCGTTTGCCGAGCTGGAGCCCGGCATTGAGGGGCTCGTGCACGTCTCCGAACTGGGCCGGGGGGAGATCGACAATCCGGAAAAGGTCGTCAAGCAGGGAGACGAACTCGACGTAAAAGTCATCAAGATGGACGTGGAATCGCGCAAGATCGGCCTGAGCGTCCGGGCGCGTTTGGACGATCAAGACAAGGCCGATATTGCCCGCTACGGTCAAGATGTTGGAGGAGAGTCCACGATTGCTGATCTGCTCTCCCAGCAATCCCGCCGGAGGCGGCGTAAGGAGAGGGATTCCGAATACAACGGGGATGCCGATTCGGACTAGGGGGCTGCTGAAAAATGCCTTTCATGCTTCGACAAGTCTCAGCATGAACGGGTAGGTATCGGTGATACGAGGCCTCTGCCGTTCGCAGCGTGTCGAAGGACGGGCGGTCGATTTTCTGCAGCCTGTTGAGACTGACCGTGGGGTTGGGTCCTTATAAGTGGGGAAAGCGCCAATGAAGAAGCAGAATATTGTGACCGGTTTCATCCTCTTGGGGGTGCTTGTCCTCCTGTTCTTCCTGTTTGTGGCGGGCATTAACTACTTTTCCGGAGGGATGGAGGGCGTTGCCGCGGGAGGAGACAAGATTGCCATTGTAAGCGTCCGGGGGACGATCCTGGATGCCGAGGACACGGTCGAACAACTCAAGAAATACGGGGAAGACGCCACGATCAAAGGGATCATCCTCAGAGTGGACAGCCCGGGCGGCGCCGTGGGCCCTTCCCAGGAGATTTATACCCAGGTTCTCAAGACCCGGATGAGCGGCAAGAAGGTCGTGGCTTCCCTGGGCAGCGTGGCGGCCTCGGGAGGTTATTATGTGGCCGCCGCCACCGACCGGATCATCGCCAACCCGGGAACCCTGACGGGGAGCATTGGGGTGATTTTCCAGTTTGCCAACCTGGAAGAGCTCATGAAGAAGATCGGGTTGAAGACCGTGGTCATCAAGAGCGGGCAGTACAAGGATGTGGGTTCCCCCATGAGACCTCTGCGAGAAGACGAGCGCCGGCTTTTGCAGGGGGTTATCGACGATGTCTACGAGCAGTTCGTGCAGGCAGTCGCCAAGGGGCGCAAGCTCCCCATCGAGAAGGTGAAGGAAGTCGCCGACGGCCGGATCTTCACGGGCAGGCAGGCCAAAGAGTTGGGACTCGTAGACAAGCTGGGAAGTTTGCAGGATGCCGTCGAGGAGACGGCCCGTCTGGCCGGCATTTCCGGCAAGCCCCGGATCGTTCGGGAGCGCGAGGATCGGAGCTGGATTTTCCGCCTCCTGGGAGGAGTGCTGGGGAATGAGGGCTGGGTGCGTGACGTTGCCGGAGTCGGGGGAACTTCCGGATTGCAATACCTGTGGCGGTTTCCCTAGGAACAACCGGAGGTGGAAGGGGATGACTAAGGCGGATCTGGTGGAGAGGGTTTCCGAGCGGATTACCCTTAACAAGAAACAGACGGAAGTCTTGGTGGACACGGTCTTCGGTACGATTACAAAGGCCCTTGCCAAGGGGGACAAGGTGGAACTGCGGGGGTTCGGCAGCTTTCGAGTCCGCACCAGGGATCCTCGAGAGGGCCGCAACCCGAAGACCGGGACTCCCGTGCGGATTCCCGCCAAGAGGGTCCCCTTCTTCAAGGCGGGCAAGGAACTGCGCGACATCGTTGATCGCTGATCGCCGCTCTTCACCTTCCTCGCGACTGATCGTCCTGGTGGGTCCCACGGCCGTAGGCAAGTCTTCTCTGGCCCTGCGATTGGCCGCCGATCTCCGGGCCGAAATCGTCAGCGCGGATTCCCGTCACATCTACATGGGAATGGACGTCGGCACGGCGAAGCCGACCCCCGAGGATCGCCTTGCGGTCCCCCACCACATGGTCGATTTGATATCCCCGGACCAAACCTATAGTGCCGCCCGGTACGGCCGCCAGGCCGGGGCGATCGTGGACCGCCTTCTTGCGGGGGGTAAAGTGGCACTCGTGGTGGGGGGAAGCGGGCTTTACATTAAAGCCCTGCTGCGGGGCTTGTTCCCGGGTCCGGTGGCGGATCCGGCCCTGCGGGAAAGCCTGCGAGGAAAAAAGCCGGAGGAGCTGCGACGCGAGCTGGAAAGGTTGGATCCCGAGGCGGCCGGACGGATCCATCCCAGAGACATGGTGCGGACCGTTCGCGCTCTGGAGGTCTACTACTTGACCGGGAAGCCCATCTCGACCCTGCAGTCCCGCCATGCCTTCCCCAACCGGTATCCCGATGCGGTGCTCATCGGTCTCACCCGGGAGAGGGCCGATCTGTACCGCCGGATCGAAGAGCGGGTCGATGCCATGATCCGGCAGGGCCTGTCCGAGGAAGTGGCAAGCCTGGTGAAGGCGGGCTATTCTCTGGATCTTCCCTCCATGCAGACCCTCGGATACCGTCATCTGGGGCGGGTGCTTCGGGGGGAATGGAGCATGGCCGAAGCGGTGCAACGCTTGAAGAAGGATACGAAAGCCTTTGCGAAGCGCCAACTCACCTGGTTCCGGGCTATGGAGGGCGTTCGTTGGTTTGATCTGAGCAGCAGCGGCGAGGAGGAAGTGCTGAAGGCCCTTGTGACGCTGTGAAGTTTTTGATAGGCTTGTTGCAAGAAAGATAGAAGATGGAAACGGCGCGCAAGAAAAATGTAATCTTAATGGGATTTAAGGGGTGCGGTAAGACCACTGTGGGGGGGCCGCTGGCCGACGCACTCGGTGTGCCCTTTGTGGATACGGATCGCCTCATCGAAAAGATTTACGAGGAGAAAGAAGGCCCCTCCCTGACCTGCCGCGAGATTTTCCAGAAGCGCGGGGAGACCTTCTTCCGGGACCTGGAGCGCGAGGCCCTGGAGAAAGTCTGTAACTTAGGAGAAGCCGTGATCGCCTTGGGCGGTGGAGCCATCGAACACCCGGAACTTTTGGCCCGGCTCAAGCAGAACGGCCTGTTGGTATACCTGCAGGTAAGCTCCGAGGAACTCTTCCGGCGTATCGAGAGCCAGGGACTGCCTCCCTTTTTGTCGCCGGAAGACCCGCGGAGGGCCTTTGAAGAGCTGCTGCAAAAGCGCTCCTCCCTCTATGAAGAATGGGCAGATGCGGAAGTTTCCAATGGCGGGGGGCCCGTTTCCGAGGTAGTGTCCAAGATTGCGGCGCTTGTTGGGGGGAAATATGCCAGGAAGTAGTTTTGGAGTCTGTTTCCGGGTCGCGACCTGGGGCGAGTCTCACGGAGAGGCGGTGGGGGTGGTGGTGGATGGCTGTCCGGCCGGTCTCCCGCTCGAAACGTCCGATGTGCAGAGGGAGCTCGATCGCCGGCGGGTGGGGCAGAGCAAGGTAACCTCCCCTCGCCAGGAGGCGGACCGTGTGCGGATTCTCTCCGGGATCTTTCAGGGGCTCACCATGGGAACGCCGATTTCCATGCTGGTTACTAACGAGGATGCGGACTCGAGCAAGTACGAGCCGATCCGGGACGTTTTCCGGCCGGGTCATGCCGATTATGGCTACTTCGCCAAATACGGGGTGAGGGATTACCGGGGCGGGGGACGCTCCAGCGCCCGGGAGACGGTGGGCCGGGTGGCCGCGGGGGCGATTGCGCGCAAGCTCCTCTTAAGCCGCGGGATCAAGATCGTGGGACACACGCAGATGATCGGCGGAATTGAAGCCGGGGCCTTCGTCGAGTCGGAAATTGAAAACAATCTCGTCCGCTGCGCGGACCCCGAGGCGGCCCGGCAGATGGTTGACCTCATCTTGAAGGCTCGGGAAGAAAAGGACTCGCTGGGTGGAATTGTGGAGGTGCGCGTTTCCGGGTTGCCGGCGGGTCTCGGCGAACCCGTTTTCGACAAGCTTGATGCGGACATCGCCAAGGGTCTCATGAGCATCGGAGCTATTAAAGGGGTCGAGTTCGGGGACGGGTTCCAGGCGGCCCGGATGCGAGGATCGGAGCACAACGACCAATACCGGGTCGAAGAGGGCGTGGTGATCCCCATTACGAACCACGGGGGCGGCGTCACGGGTGGAATTTCCAATGGCGCTGAGCTCGTGGTGCGGGCGGCCGTCAAACCCACCTCTTCCATCGAGCGGGAGCAGCAGACCGTGGACGAGGAGAGCCGGCAGCGGACCATTGAGATCAAGGGGCGCCACGACCCCTGCATTTGCCCCCGGATTGTCCCTGTCGCGGAGTCCATGGTGGCGCTGGTTCTTGCCGATCACCTGCTGCGAAATCGGGCAAGCCGGCTGAGGGCTAAGGGCTGAGGGCTAAGGGCTGAGAGCTAAGGGCCAAGAGCTGAGGGCTGCTCTAGGCTCTTAGCTCTAAGCTAAAGGCAACAGTTATGATTTTGACCGTCCGGCCGGGGAATCTCAAAGGCTCGGTGGAGATTCCTTCCTCCAAATCCCATACGATCCGGTCCCTGGCTTTTGCCACACTGGCTGGTGGAGATTCGGAGATTCTTGCGCCGCTTGACTCCGAGGATGGCCGCTCGGCCCGGGAGGCCTGCCGGCTTCTGGGAGCTCAAATCGAGGTGGGGGAGACCTGGAAGGTGCGGGGTACGGGTAGTCTGCCCGCCTCTCCTGAAGCGATAATCGATGTGGGGAATTCGGGTACGACGGCCCGTATTGCCACGGGGATGGCCACTCTCCTGGACGGCACGTTTGCCGTCATTACGGGGGATGCCCAGACCCGCCGCCGCCCCATGGGGCCGCTGATTGAGGCCCTGGGCCGTCTGGGGGGAAGAGTCTTTTCCACCCGCGGTAACGGCTTCCTGCCCGTGGTGGCGGGGGGGAGGCTGAAGGGGGGAATCACCTCTGTGGCGGGGATCACCTCCCAGTTTCTCACGAGCTTGCTGATCTCGACTCCGCTGGCTCGCGGGGACAGTCAGATTCAGGTCATCGACCTGCACGAGAAGCCGTATGTGGACATGACCCTGTGGTGGCTCGATCGTCTGGGGATACGTTACGAAAGACGGGGGTACGAGGAATTCTTCGTATACGGCAGCCAGACCTACCCCTCTTTCAGGCAAGCGATTCCGGGGGATTTTTCCTCGGCCACGTTTTTCCTGTGCGCGGCGGCCATGACGGATTCCGATGTGACCCTGACAGGTCTGGATTTGAGCGATCCGCAGGGGGACAAGCAGGTGATTGACATGCTCGCGGCCATGGGGGCCCGCATCGAATCGGGCCCCGGCGGAATTCGGGTTCGGGGGGGAGATTTAAAGGGGATGGATCTCGATTTGGGGGACACTCCGGATGCTCTGCCGGCGCTGGCCGTGGTGGGCTGTAAAGCCCGGGGCACCACGCGTTTACTCAATGTCCCTCAGGCCCGCATCAAGGAAACAGACCGGATCGCGGTCATGGCCCGCGAGATTACCCGGATGGGAGGCCGCATCCAGGAACTTGCCGATGGCCTTGTCATCGAAGAAAGCTCCCTGCGGGGAACCGAGGTGGATGGACACGGGGATCACCGTGTGGTCATGAGCCTGGCCATTGCGGGCTTGGTTGCCCGTGGGACGACCTGGGTGGGCACGGCGGAAGCCATCTCGGTGACCTTTCCCAACTTTCCCGCACTTCTCGCCCGGTTGGGGGCCGAGTTAACCTTAGATCACTCCAAAGGTAATCTGTAACAAGCTGAATTTCAAAGAGATTAGAGGATAACCGAGGGTTGACTTGCAAGGTTTTCGTCTTGACAAGAGGGGGGTCCCCTTATACGATCCTCAAGATGAAGCTGGCTCGAGAGAGCTTGTGTTTGTAGGGGGTTTCAAGATGAAGATGGATGGGGAACAGGATCAGAAACGGGGTCTTGAGGTCGCCATTGCGGCGGATCATGCCGGGTATCCTCTGAAGGAGGACCTTAAAAACTTTCTGAAGAATAAGGGGTATACCCCGATCGACCTGGGGACTCACAGTGCCGACCCGGTGGACTATCCCGATTTCGCGGACCCGCTGGCCCGGGGTATTTCCAATGGTGACTACGAGCGCGGCATTCTCATCTGCGGCACGGGCATCGGCATGTCGATGACCGCCAACCGTTTCCCGGGGGTGCGGGCGGCCCTGGTGCAAGATGCCGAGACGGCCCGGTTAAGCAGGGAACACAATGATGCCAATGTCCTGGTGCTGGGAGGCCGCGTCACTCCGTTCGAGAGCGCCCGGGAGATTCTCGAGGTGTGGCTTGCGACGGAATTTGCCGGGGGCCGGCATGAGCGCCGCATTCAAAAAATGGAACGATTGAACGGCAACTAGCAGAAGAGGAAAAGGATGAAAAGACTCGCCGAAGTAGACCCCGAAGTAGCCGAAGCGATTCGCCTGGAGACGGAGCGCCAGGCCGGCAACCTGGAGCTCATCGCCTCCGAGAACTTTGTCAGCGAGGCGGTCCTGGAAGCCCAGGGTTGCATCATGACGAACAAATATGCCGAGGGGCTTCCGGGAAAGCGGTACTACGGGGGATGCCAGTATGTCGACATCGTGGAAGAGCTGGCGCGGCAGAGGGCCAAGGCGCTCTTCGGCGCCGATCACGCCAATGTGCAGCCCCATTCGGGAGCCCAGGCGAATATGGCGGTCTACATGGCGACTCTGGCCCCGGGGGATACGTATCTCGGGATGAACCTGAGCCATGGCGGGCACCTGACTCACGGCAGTCCGGTCAACTTCAGCGGCCGGCTCTATCGCGTGGTTCCCTACGGGGTGCGCAAGGACACGGAAACGATCGACTACGATCAGGTCATGGATCTGGCCCGGGAGCACCGGCCCAAGTTGATCGTGGTGGGGGCCAGCGCCTACCCGCGCATCATCGACTTCAAAGTCTTCCGGGAAATTGCCGACACCGTGGGAGCCAAAGTCATGGTGGACATGGCCCACATCGCCGGCCTGGTGGCGGCCCGCCTTCATCCCAATCCTGTCCCCTATGCCGAATTCGTCACCACGACGGTCCACAAGACCCTGCGCGGACCCCGCAGCGGCATGATTTTGTGCCGGCAGGAGTACGCCGCCGCGATCGACAAGTCCGTTTTCCCCGGCACCCAGGGGGGGCCGCTCATGCACGTGATTGCCGCCAAGGCGGTGGCCCTCAAAGAAGCCATGGGCGAGGATTTCGTGCTCTACCAGCGGCAGATCGTGGCCAACACGCGGGCTTTGGGGAAAAGGCTGCAAGAGCGCGGATTCCGTCTGGTCTCGGGCGGCACGGACAACCATCTCCTGCTGGTGGATCTACGGACCAAGAACATGACCGGAAAGGAAGCCGAGGAAACTCTGGATCGCTGCGCCATCACGGTCAACAAGAACACGATTCCATTCGAGGAGAGAAGTCCCTTCGTCACCAGCGGCATCCGCATCGGGACGCCGGCCGTAACCACCCGGGGCATGAAGGAGCGGGAGATGGAGATGATCGGAGAGTTCATCGCGAACGCTCTGGAGAGGCGGCAGGATGCGGAGGCACTGGCGGAGATCCGGGAGCAGGTTCACACCCTGTGTAAGGACTTCCCTCTCTACGCCGAACGGTTGGCCGTCTATTAGAGGGGCGCAAAACAAAAACATGAAATGCCCCTCTTGTGCCAGCGTTGAAAACAAAGTCGTGGACTCCCGTCTCAGCAAGGAGGGGGACGTGATCCGCAGGAGGCGGGAGTGCCTGAAGTGCAACCGGCGCTTTACAACGTACGAGCGGGTCGAGGAGAGCCTGCCTCTGGTGATCAAGAAGGATGGTCGGCGGGAACCGTTTGACTCCCAGAAGATCTTGACCGGGATTCAGAAAGCCTGCGAGAAGCGCCCCATCAGCATCGCCGACCAGGAGGAGGTGGTGCGGCGGATCGAGAAGATGATGATCGAACGCGGGGAGCGCGAGGTCCCCAGCGAGGTGATCGGCGAACGGGTCATGAAGGAGCTGCACGACCTGGATCAAGTCGCCTACGTGAGGTTCGCCTCGGTCTACCGGTCTTTTAAGGACATCAACGAGTTCATGAACGAGCTGAAGGAACTCCTCGATGAACGCCACTGAGGATTTGCCGCCAAAATCCGGAGCCGCTTCAGGTCTTCAGGCCCGCTATTATCCCGTCTTTCTTGACGTGGCTGGAAGGCGCTGCGTGGTGATTGGGGGTGGGGAAGTGGCGGAGCGTAAGGTGGAGATGCTCCTGGCCTGCGGTGCCGAGGTGACGGTGGTGAGTCCCCAGATGACTCCGAGGCTGGCGTTCCTCTCTCAGCAGGGGAGCATCCATCACGAAAAGCGGGAATTCTTCCTCTCTTGTCTGGAGGGGGCTTTTCTCGTCATCGGGGCCACCGATGATGAGAACGTGAACCACGCTGTTTGGCGGGAGGGGCAAAGCCGCCATCTCCTCGTCAACGTCGTCGACGCCCCGGAGCTGTGCAACTTCATTGCTCCCGCTGTCTTTCAGCAGGGGGACCTGCTCATCAGCATCTCCACCAGCGGCAAGAGCCCGGCCTTGGCCAAAAGGATCCGCCAGGATTTGGAATCTCGATACGGGTCGGAATACGCGGAGTTCCTTAAAATCCTGGGAGACATGAGGGAACGGGTCTTCTCGGCAGTCCCCCAAGTGGAGCAGCGCAAGGAGGTCTTCGAGCGTCTGGTGGTTTCGGAAATCCTGGATCTCCTGCGCCAGGGCAACTCTGCGGAAGCACGGCGGCGGGCCGAAGAGATCGTGCGGCAAGCGGTTGAAAGCGCTCGGGGGAAGGGATAGAAGGAATGTCACTCCCGCTGGTCTACTACGGCATTATCCTTTTGTGCTACCTGGTGGGGTCTGTTTCCCACTGGGTGTACTTGAGTTCGCGGCGCCGCGAGCTGATGACTCTGGGCATGGCCGCCGTCATCACGGGCTTCGGGTTCCAGACGGTTCTGCTGGCCGTGCGGACACTGCGCTGGGGCCGCGTACCTCTCACCAACTTCTACGAATGGATGACTTTTTTTTCCTGGGCGATGATTCTTCTCTACCTGCTGGTCTATGGACGCTACCGTCTCAGAGCCCTCGGGGCGTTTGTCGTCCCCATGGCCTTCCTGGCCCTGGCCATTGTGGGAATCACCCCCCACGACGTCACCGAGTTTTTCCCGGCCCTGGACAGCGTCTGGCTTTCCCTCCACATCTTTTTCTCTTTTTTGGGAAACGCGGCTTTCGCCCTTACCTTCGGGGTGGGAATCATGTACCTCTTCCAGCAGGGGCAGCTTAAGTCCAAGAAGCTGGGCTCCCTCTATTTCCGCCTCCCCTCCCTGGAGATTCTCGATCAACTCAACTATCGCTCGTTGATGAGCGGGTTTCCCCTGCTCACTCTGGGATTGGTGATGGGTTCTCTCTGGTCACTGCACGTCAAGGGCACGATTCTCTGGGACCTTGCCCGGGTTCTCCCACAGGTGGTTTCCTGGGCCATCTATGCGTTTCTCTTCGTGGGGAGGCTGGGGATGGGCTGGCGGGGGAAACGGGCCGCGCTGGGATCGGTGATCGGGTTCGTGGTGGTTGTCTTGGGTTACGCCCATTGCGGTGAGAGAGCAGATGGCTTTTTCCGAGGCGATGCTGGAGGAGTCTCTGGAAAGCCTGCGGCGGATCCCCGATCTGGAGGAAGGGGTCATTTTGTCGACCTGCAACCGGGTGGAAATCTGCGCTCATGTCTTGAACGGAAATCTGGGACTGCCTCAAATTCAGGAGTACCTGTGTAAAGTTCACGGCATCGATCCGGCTGACGTTGGCCGGTTTCTCTATGCGTATCAGGATGCGCAAGCCGTGGCTCACGTTTTCCGGGTGGCGGCGAGCCTGGATTCCATGGTCGTCGGGGAACCTCAAATTACGGGACAGGTCAAAGATGCTTACGCCAGAGCCCGCAAATGCGGAGCCATAGGGCCGGTCCTGAGCCAGCTTTTCGACCGGGCGCTGGCCGCCGCCAAACGGGTGCGCACGGAAACGGCCGTGGGGGAGAGCGCCGTCTCGGTGAGCTTTGCCGCCGTGGAGCTGGCCCGCAAGATCTTCGGCTCCCTGGAGGATAAAGTGGTCATGCTGGTGGGGGCCGGAGAAACCGCCGAGCTGGCTGCCCGGCACCTGGTCAGCAACGGGGTGAAAACTGTTTTTGTCGCTAACCGCACCTACGAGCGGGCGGTGCGGCTGGCCCAGGAGTTCGGCGGCAGCGCCGTGCACTTTGACCGCCTGGCTCAGGAGCTGAGACGGGTGGACATCGTGATTACTTCCACGGGGGCCCCGCACTACTTGATCGACCCGATTACCGTCCAGGAATGCATCCGCGTTCGGCGCCACCGCCCCCTGTTTTTCATCGATATCGCCGTGCCGCGGGACGTGGACCCGGCGGTTCACCAGATCGGCGACGTCTACCTGTACGATATCGACGACCTGCAGTCGGTCGTGGAGGCCAACCTCAAGGAGCGCGAGAAGGAAGCGGAAGTCGCCGAGAAGATTATTTCGGAAGAGGTATTCAAGTTCTGGGGATGGCTCGAAGCCAGGGATGCGGTCCCCGTGATTGTTTCCCTGCGCCAGTGGGCGGAGGAGATCCGCAGCCGCGAGCTGGAAAAAGCTCTGCAGCAGTTGGGACCCCTTTCGGAACGGGACCGGCGCACGGTGGAGATCCTGACCACTTCCATCGTCAACAAACTCCTCCATACTCCCATCGTGAACTTAAAGGATTCGGGGGAAAAAGTCGGGGAGAGGGGTCATTACCTGAAGGTTGTCCGCCACCTGTTCGGTCTCGGACGGAAAGAAGAATCATCATGAGCGAGCCGGTAGTCATCGGAGCGCGGGGGAGCCCGCTGGCGCTCTGGCAGGCCAACTGGGTGCGGGGCGCCCTGGAAACAGCGCGGCCCGAGCTGCGGATCGAGATCCGCAAGATCGTCACCAGCGGGGACATGTTTGTCCAGGGTCCCCTGGCCCTGGCGGGGGGAAAGGGGCTTTTCGTCAAGGAAATTGAAATGGCTCTCCAGAGGGGGGAGATCGACCTGGCGGTTCATAGCATGAAGGACGTGCCTGCGGAGTTCCCCCCGGGTCTTGGAATCGGGGCAATCCCTCCCCGCCAGGACCCCCGCGACGTCTTCCTGTCCCGGCGCCGGATTCCCATTACGGAAATGCCTGCGGGTTCGCGGATTGGTACCAGCAGCTTGCGGCGCCAATGTCAGCTCCTTCACCATTTTCCCGGGTTTCGGATCGTTGCCCTGCGGGGCAACGTGGATACCCGGATCCGAAAACTGCGGGAGGGGCAGGAACTGGACGGGATCGTTATGGCGGCTGCCGGTCTGAAGCGCCTTGGGCTGGAAGCGGAAATCGACCAGTTTCTGGAAGCCGACTTCCTCCTGCCGGCGATCGGACAGGGAGCTCTGGGAATCGAGGTCCGTCTGAAAGATACCCGGATCCAGCAGTGGGTGGCGGGTCTTAACGACCCCGATACAGCTCGTCAGGTCCAGGCCGAGCGCGCTTTCCTGAAGACCATGCAGGGCGGGTGCCAGGTGCCCGTGGCAGCTTTCGCAAGCTTGCAGGGAGGGGAGCTTATCCTGCACGGGCTGGTGGCTTCCCTGGACGGCCGGCGGGTGGTTCGGGACCGCGTTCACGGCGACCCGGGGCAGGCGGTTGCTCTCGGAGTGCGGTTGGGAGAAAAACTCCTGGCCGCGGGCGGGCGGGAGATCTTGCAAGAAATCTTCGCGCCGGGAGCAGGTAAGACTTCATGAGCACAGGGAAGCTTGCAGGAAGCCGACGTGGTGATTTACGACTGGCTTTCCAGCCCGGATCTCCTCTCCTTAGTCCCTGCCCATGCGGAACTGATCTATGTGGGAAAGCGGGCGGGAATTCACACTCTCCCTCAGGACAAAATCAACCAGCTCCTCGTGGAGAAGGCCCGGGCGGGACTCCGTGTGGTTCGTTTGAAGGGGGGGGACCCGTTTATTTTCGGCCGCGGTGGGGAAGAGGCGGAGACGCTGGCAGGAGAAGGAATCGAGTTTGAGGTGGTGCCGGGGATTACTTCGGCTGTTGCTGTGCCCGCCTATGCGGGGATCCCTCTGACGCACAGGGAATTTTCTTCCTCTGTGGCCATTCTCACCGGATTTGAAGAGGGTGGGAAAAAAGAGTCGAGCATCGACTGGGAGAAGATCTCCACGGGTGTGGGCACGCTCGTTTTCCTGATGGGCGTCACGGCCCTGCCGCGGATCGTGCAGCAGCTCGTCCGGCACGGCCGGTCGCCGGATACTCCGGTGGCGGTCATACAGTGGGGCACGACCGCGCGCCAGCGCACCGTGGAGGGAACTCTGCGGACCATCGTGGAACTGGTCAATGCGGCAGGGCTCAGGCCGCCGGCCGTGACGGTGGTTGGCGATGTGGTCTCCTTGCGCCGGAAACTGCGCTGGTACGAATCCTTGCCGCTGTTTGGCAAGCGCATTGTGGTAACCCGGGCCCGGGGGCAGGCCGGCCGGTTCAGCGAGCGGCTGCGGCAGCTCGGGGCCCAACCTCTGGAGTTTCCGGTCATTGAGGTCCTGCCCCCCGAAAGTTGGGCGCCTTTGGATGACGCCATTTCCCGGCTTTCTTCCTTTTCATGGCTCATTTTTACCAGCGCCAACGGAGTCGGTTTTTTTGTGGAGCGGCTCTTCGCGCAGGGAAAGGATATGCGGGAGCTCAAGGGAGTCCGGGTGGCCGCCATCGGCAGCGAGACCTCTGTTGCTCTGGGCCAGAGAGGTTTAAAGG
>JACPSX010000051.1 GCA_016193065.1 Candidatus Tectimicrobiota bacterium
CGAGCATCTTCCCCATGCTTTGCAGATCATGGGGAGCGGCTCCCCGGGATTGCAGAAGCTCCCGCAAAGCGCCCTCTTGCTGGAGGACGGAGTCGGGAACTCCGCCAATCTCCTTTAGCGCTCCCAGAAACGTGGCCCGCTTCCATGGCCGGGTGAGATCCACAGAGGTTCCTTGATAATCAAACTGCAACCCACCGCAGGCTTGCCGGGCGGAAGCGCTGATGAGCTCTTCCACAAAATCCATCATCTCCCGGTAGTCGGAATAGGCGGTGTAAAACTCCAGCATCGTGAATTCCGGATTGTGCTGGCTCGATACCCCCTCGTTGCGAAAATTGCGATTGATCTCGAATACCCGGTCGTAGCCCCCGACCACCAAGCGCTTCAGGTAAAGTTCCGGGGCAATGCGCAGGTAGAGGTCCATGTTCAAGGCGTTGTGGTGGGTGACGAAGGGACGCGCCGCCGCCCCTCCGGCCACGGTCTGCATCATCGGGGTCTCGACTTCCAGGTATCCCCGGGAGAGGAGGAACTCGCGAATCTTGTGGATGATCGCGCTGCGCCGCTGAAAGACCTCGCGCACCTGGGGATTCACGATCAGATCCACGTAGCGCTGCCGATAGCGGATCTCCACGTCTTTGAGCCCGTGCCACTTTTCCGGCAAAGGCCGCAGGGATTTGCTGAGGAGAGTGACCTCCCGGGCCGCCAGAGTCAACTCCCCCGTCCGGGTCCGGAAAGGTTTCCCCCGAACCCCGATGAAATCACCGATGTCCAGAATCCTGGCCAGGCTCCGGTAGTTTTGCTCCCCCAGCTCATCGGAGCGCAGGTAAATCTGAACCGCTCCGCTGCCATCCCGGATGTGGCAAAAGGAGCTGCGGCCGTGGCTACGGTAAGACATGACGCGGCCGGCCACCACAAACTCGGCGGAAAGCTGCTCGAGCCCTTCGGCGCTCAGGGCGGTCACTTGCTCGACCAAGCCGGAGATGCTGGAGGTGGTTTTAAACCGGTTTACGTAAGCGGGGTCCCCGCGGGATTGCAGATCCTCCAGCTTGATCAGCCGTTGCTTCATCAAATCACTGAATTCATCCACAGTCCGCCCCCTGACTTCTCCATCCCCGCGCTGTCCCCGGCCCGGGGCAGCGGGAGTTCCACAGGACTATAGCCGCCGGCCGCGACCCGGTCAAGACAAATGCCTTGAAACTAAAGGGAACCATCGGATGCGGGGTACTGGCAACTGAGCAGATACGCTTCAATGAAGGGGTCCAGCGCTCCGTCGAGAACGGCATCGACATTACCAACCTCCACCTGGGTGCGGTGATCCTTCACCAACTGATAGGGATGGAGCGTGTAAGACCGGATCTGACTGCCGAAGCCGATTTCCTTCTTCCCCGAGTGGAGTTCATCCATTTTTTCCTGGCGCTTCTGCTTTTCCAGCTCGTAGAGGCGGGCCTTCAGCACCTTGAGAGCAAAGGATCGGTTCTTGTGCTGAGAGCGCTCATTTTGCGACTGCACCACGATCCCCGTCGGAATATGAGTAATCCGCACCGCGGAATCGGTCACATTGACGTGCTGCCCTCCGGCGCCGCTGGATCGGAAAGTGTCGATCCGCAAGTCAGCCTCATTAATCTCGATTTTAATCTCATCCTCGATGTCGGGATACACAAAGACGGAGGCAAAGGAAGTGTGCCGCCGGTGATTGGCATCGAAGGGGGAAATGCGCACCAGACGGTGAACACCGTTTTCCGCTTTCAGGTAGCCAAAGGCATTTTCGCCGCTCACCGTCAATGTGGCCGACTTGACCCCCGCTTCTTCCCCCGGTTGCCAGTCCAATACCTGGGGGCGACACCCGTGCCGTTCGGCCCACCGTACGTACATACGGGCCAGCATCTGAGCCCAGTCTTGAGACTCCGTGCCGCCCGCCCCCGAGTGGATCATCATGATGGCATCGCAATGATCGTTCTCCTCATGGAGGAGAGTCTCTATCTCAAACCGGGTCACGGATTCCACGAGCGGGGAAAGCTGTTGATCGACTTCTTCCAGTAAAGCAGTCTCCCCTTCACTCTCCATGAGGTCGACGAGTTCCCGTAGGTGATCCGAGTCCTCTTTCAATCGCTCCCAGCGTTCCACAATCCTCTGCAGGTGGGATCTTTCCTTGAGAATTTCCTTGGCTTTCTCGGGGTCGCTCCACAACTCTCCCCCGGCTGTCTGGGCCTCGACGGCCGCCAGGCGGGACCTCAACCGGTCGATGTCAAAGTCGCCTCCGCAGCCCGTCGAGGCGGGCATGAAGGCCTTCCAGTGCGGTTCTTGTTTCTTCGAGCATTTCTCTCCCTCTCCTTTCCAATTCCTATGATCAGCGCGGACCGCCGGGAACTGGCACACTCTTCCGCTTCCCGGGACAGACGCCGCCCGCCGGCCTTGCAAGGCCCCTCAGCGAGGACCCGATCTCGAGTACAGGTATTTCTTCCAGCTTTCCCAGAGAGACCTGGGGACGAGGCTTGGGTTCGCGTAGAACAACGGAACCTGGGGCTCGCGGGGAGGCCGGAGAAGGGTGAGTCCCGATTCAAGCAAAGTCCGGTTTCCCTTGCGCAAATTGCAGCGCTTGCAGGCCACGACCATGTTTTCCCAGCCGGTGCGCCCTCCCCGGGATTTCGGGATCACATGGTCCACGGTCAGATCCCGCCCGGAATGACCGCAGTACTGGCAGGTGTTGTTATCGCGGCGAAAGACGTTCTTCTTGCTGAAGGAAATCCGGTGCCGGTAGGGGCGCCGGATGAAGTGGGCCGTGCGAATCACCGCGGGCATCATGATGGTCAGCGAAGGGGATCGGATCGGCAGGCCGTCAGACTCGACATTTTCGGCTCTGCCGCTCAGAATCATGGTCACAGCCCTGCGGCCGGAGCAAAAGTGGATCGGTTCGTAAGAGTGACTGAGCACCAAAACCTTGTATGAGTCGAGGCTACTACTAGAGAAAGCCTGGCCCTCCTCTCGATCCGGCGTCCATACGTCGGACGCGTTCACCGTGGATAACATTACAGGAAATACTTTTCCCTGTCAACCGGACCCCGGCGCTATAATCAGGGCACTGCCTGATCTCTCAACCGCGCTCCGCCACGGATCCGGCAGGGAGGAACAGGCTGTGAGTGAACCCAATCCAATGGAGTCGTGACCGGGTGAACCGAAAGCTTATCTTGCTCTATGGAGGCATTCTCTTCCTGGCCGTCGTGGCCGGCTCGATTGCCGGTCTCCTGTCGGCCTACCTGCGCGATCTGCCCGAAATTTCCACCCTGGAGAGATACCGTCCAAGCGCTCTGACCACGGTTTATGCCCACACCGGCGAACCCATCGGGGAGTTTTACCAGGAGCGCAGGGTGGTCGTCCCCCTGCAGAAGATCCCGCGCATCCTGCGGCAGGCGGTCTTGGCCAGCGAGGACGCCCGCTTCTACGAACACGAAGGGGTCGATCTGCAGGGGATCCTGCGCGCCCTCTGGTCCGACCTGAGGGCTCGGCGCATTGTCGAGGGAGGAAGCACAATTACCCAGCAATTGACCCGGCAGTTGTTTCTGTCTCCCGAGAAGAGCCTGGGGCGCAAGATCAAGGAAGCCATTCTCTCCCTGCAAATCGAAACCCGCCACGCCAAGGACGAGATTTTGGAGTTCTATTTGAATCAGGTCTACTTCGGCAGCGGGGCCTACGGAGTCGAAGCCGCGTCCCGCACCTACTTCGGCAAGAGAGCCGCGGACCTGAACCTGGGCGAGGCCGCCCTCATCGCGGGTCTCCCAAAAGCTCCCTCCCAGTTTTCGCCGTTTCTTAACCCGGAACGGGCCCGGGAGAGACAGCGCTACGTCCTGGGTCGCATGCTCGCCCTGGGAATGATCACCCGGGAACAGGCTGCAGAGGCGTCGGCAGCACCGCTGTCCCTCGTCAGCCCCACACCGACGGTTCTGGCTGCCCATTTCGTGGAAGGCATCCGCCAGGAACTCCAGGACAAAGTGGGCCCGCAAAAACTCTACCGGGGAGGGTTGAAAGTTTACACGACTCTGGACGCCTCCCTGCAGCGGGCCGCCCAGGAAGCGCTGGAAAAAGGGGTCACGGACCTGGAGCGCAGGCAAGCCGGTTACCGGCGTCGCATGAAGCCCTCGCCCCCTCCCGTGGAGGGAGCTCTGGTGGCCATTGATCCCAAGACCGGCTACATTCGGGCTCTGGTGGGTGGACGGGATTTCCGGCAGAGCCAGTTCAACCGGGTCACACAGGCCCTGCGGCAACCAGGCTCGGCCTTCAAGCCGTTTATTTACGCCGCCGCCCTGAGCAGCGGTTATTCCCCCGATGACCTGCTTCTGGACGCCCCGGTCTCCTACGTGGCGGCGCCCGGAGCCCCGCTCTGGAAGCCGGAGAACTACGACGGCAAGTTCCTGGGGCCCGTTCCCCTTCACCAGGCCCTGGCCGAATCACGCAACGTTCCGACGGTGAGGCTCCTGGAGAAAGTGGGTCCCAACAAAGTAATCGACTTGGCCCGGCGCCTGGGGATCCGCAGCCCCCTGCAGCCCTATCTCTCTTTGGCCCTGGGGTCCTCCGATCTCACGCTGCTGGAGATCACGGCCGCCTTTGCAGCTTTCGCCAACGAAGGAATCTGGATCAAGCCGGTCTCCTGGGTCAAGATCACGGATCCGGCCGGGCGGATACTGGAGGAGAGCCAGACGGAGGTGCGGGATTCAATCCCCGCCGGGCTGGCCCAGGAGATGAGCAAGCTTCTGCAAGGCGTCGTCGAGCACGGCACCGGACAATTTGCCAAGGTTCTGGGGCAGCCGGCCGCCGGGAAAACGGGCACCACCAACGATTTCGAGGACGCCTGGTTCATCGGCTACTCCGTGGGACTGGTGGCCGGAGTGTGGGTGGGATACGACGACCATCGCCCCCTGGGAAATCGAGAAACAGGAGCCAAGGCAGCGGGTCCCATCTGGCTTGAATTCATGCAGCAGGCCCTGCGCAAGTCCCGCTCCCCTGACACTTCCCCGTCCCTCCCCGCAGTAGACTCTGCCCCCTTGCGGTCCGCAGTGCCAATGAACTGAAAACAAGCGGAGAGAGCGGCGCCCTACAGGATGGAATCGGCGAAAGCCTCGGGATCAAACTCTCTCAAGTCGTCCGGGGACTCCCCCACGCCTACGTAATGTACGGGGAGCCGGAACTCATCCACGATCCGCAGGAGAATTCCGCCTTTGGCGGTGCCGTCGAGCTTGGTAACCACCAGGCCGGTGACGCCGATGGCCTCGTGAAACAGGCGCACCTGAGAGACGGCGTTTTGCCCCGTGGTGGCATCGAGGATCAGAAGTACCTCGTGGGGAGCCGTGGGGACGACCTGGCCCATGACCCGCTTGATCTTCTTGAGTTCTTCCATGAGGTTCATCTTGGTGTGAAGCCGGCCCGCGGTGTCGGCCAGTACAACCTGAGATCCCCTGGCTTTGGCGGCCTGCAGAGCATCGTAAATGACGGCGGCCGGATCCGCCCCGCTCTGATGCTTGACGACCTGGGCCCGGGCCCTCTCTCCCCAGATCTCCAGCTGTTCAATCGCTGCCGCTCGAAACGTGTCGCCGGCGGCCAGGAGGACAGCAGACCCCTCGTCCACCCAACGCTTGGCCAGCTTGCCGATCGTAGTGGTTTTCCCGACCCCGTTGACCCCGACCACCATGATGACTCGCGGAGCCTGCGGGCACGGGCCGGGAGCGGGCACTCCCTGGGAGAGAATCTCCACCAGGATGCGGCGCAGGATTTCCTTGAGATCGCAAGCCTCCCGAATTCCTTCCCGGGCCGCTTTCTCCTGCAGCCGAGCAACAATGTTGCCCGCCGTCTGAGGACCCACGTCCGCCAGGATGAGCGCCTCCTCCAGCTCCTCCAGCAACTCCTGATCAAGGCGGCGGCCCGCCACTCCCCGCAGCCAGTCCAGGCGACTTTGCAGGTTCTGGCGGGTTTTCGCCAGCCCCTGTTTCCAGCGGTCCAAAAAGGCCAGTGCCATCTCGCTCCCTTCCAGAATCGTTGATTCTCGGATTCTCGCCCCAGCGAGGAGACGCAACCCCGATCGCTTCCGGTTCAGCCCCGATCTAGGAGGGTACCTGGTGGCCGTTGAGGATCACGCTCACCAGTTGGGAGATCCCTTCTTCCTCCATCGTGACCCCGTAGAGGCGGTCCGCGATCGTCATGGTCCGCTTGTTGTGAGTGATGATGAGGAACTGGGTCCGGGAGGAGATTTCCCGGACCATCTCGCCGAAGCGCAGGACGTTGGCTTCATCCAGGGGCGCGTCCACCTCGTCCAGGATGCAGAAAGGACTGGGGTTGACCAGGAAAATGGCGAACAGGAACGAAAGGGCCGTCAAGGCCTTTTCCCCGGCGGACAACAGGGCCAGGTTTTGCAGCTTTTTTCCCGGAGGCTGAGCAATGATATCCACGCCGCTTTCCAGGGGTTCAGCGGGGTTCGTGAGGACCAGAGTGGCCTCGCCTCCCCCAAAGAGCCGGATGAAAACCTTCTCGAAATTGTTTTTGATCTGCTCAAACGATGTGGTGAATTTCTCGCGGATCGTGAGGTTGATCTTGCGAATCGTCTCGTGCAGATCCCCCAGAGATTTTTCCAGGTCTTCCCTCTGGGAGTCCAAAAACCGATGGCGCTCCTTCAACTCCTCGAACTCCTGCAGCGCCGTCATGTTGATTTCTCCCAGCCGCTGCATGGAATCCTTTACTTCCCCGGCCCTTTGCTTCCACCCCCCCACATCCACCTCGGGCTGGGACTGGAAGAGATGGACAATTTCCGCGATGGGACGCCCGTAAGAGCTCACACCGCGATCCTCCAGATGCCTCAGAGTGACCCGTTCTTCGGTCCATTGGATTTCCGCTCTGGAAAAAGTTTCCCGCGCCTGATCCAGTTCAAGGTTCGCCTCTTTGACGGCGACCTCCAGCTCCTCAAACTGTGCGCGCCCGGTCTGCAGGGACTCCTCCATCTCTTGCAGAGACGCCGAGCGCTGGTCCTTCAAAGCCGAGAGATCCTGGAGAGATCTCTCCCCCTCGTCGATGGTCTCCCGGGCCATTTGGATCCCCTGCCGGGCTTCGGACTGGCGGGCCCGGAGTTTTTCCCTGGCAGCCTCCAGGTTCTCCTGCTCGCCGGTGAGATCTCGCAGAGTGGTCGAAAGCCCCTGTTCTTTTTCTCTCAAGGCTCCAATTTCAACCCGCAGCTCCGTGAGAGCAGCAGAAATTTCTGCGCTTTTCCTGTTGCGATCCTCCAGGTCCCCCTGCCCGCAGCGGATTTCCTCTTCGACCCGCAGGCACTGATGCTCCAGAAGAGCGCACAGCTCTTCCTGCTTGGCGACCTCCTCCCGGAGCCGGGCTTCCTCCTCGGCAAGCATACCCCGCTCGTATCCCAGCGCCCGCCGCCGCTCGGTCCAGCGTCTGATTTCTCCCTCCTGCTGTTCCACGTCCCGCCGGCAATTGACCCGTTCAATCTCGCTTTCGCGCAGGAGAGCGGCGATCCTCTGTTGCTCCTTCTGAAGATCCTCCAGCTCCCGCAGGAGCGCTTCTCTGCGGCCTTCCAGGCCGCGGATTTCCTCGCGCAGAGCCACCGCCTCGGAGTCGAGTTCCTGGATCCGGCGGCGCCTGGCCAGCAGCGTCCCGCCCTCGCTCTGTCCCTGATCACCCCCTCCGATGACCAGCCCGGTGGGATCCACCACGTCCCCTTCCAGAGTCACAAGGGTTCCCGGAAAGGCATGGCGTTGCCAGAGATCGAGGGCATCCTGCAAGGTTTCAACGACCAGGACCTCCCCCAGCAAGCTGTAAACCGCCGCCCGAAACTCCTCGGGGCAGCGCACCAGATCCAGGGCCATCCCGACGATCCCCCGATCGCCGTTGGGGGAATAGGCAAAGGAGCCGTTGGATTTGGGCTGCATGGGAAGGAATCCGCCCCGGCCCCCGGTTCTGTCCTTCAAAAAAGAGATCGCTCGCAGCGCCGTCTCGTGTCCATCGACCAGGAGGCACTGCAGTTTTTCTCCCAGAGCAGCCTCGACGGCCTTTTCGAACCGCGGCGAGGTCTCCAGCACCTCCGCCACCACACCTTTGAGCCCCGGCAGCGCGAGCCCGGACCCCTCCTGCACCAGGAGACTGCGCACGCCCCGGGCAAAACCCTCATAATTCCGCTGCAGGTCCCGTAAGGTCTGCAGTTGGGAGAGAACCCCCTGGAGCTGGCCCCGGCGTTCTTGAATCCCATTTTCCGTTTCCTGAACCTCAACCATTTTTTCGCGCAGGCGGTCCTGGAATACAGCTTGCTCCCGGCCAAGTGAGAGGACGCACTCCTCGCTGGCCCGCAACCTGTCCGAACCCACCTGCAGCAACCGGGTCGATTCCCTCTCCCCCTCGCGGATCCGGCCCTCCTCCTGCAAGAGCCGCTGGGAGCGGCCGGCAAAATCTTCCTGGCGGCTCAGCAAGGACTCCCGCTGGGTGCGGCCCTGGGAAAGGCGGCTGTGCAGATCGATGTAGGCGGTCTTTTTCTCCTCCAGGCCCTGGGCGAGAAGCCTTGACTGCGCCTGCAGCCGGGTCATCTCGCCGTCGACGGCAACCCGGCGCTCCTCGAGGGCTTCGAGCTGGCCCAGCAACTCGCCCCTTTCCTGCCGCCGGCGGACCCTCGTCTGTTCCAAGCGCACCCCGCGCTCGCTGAGTTCTCCGAGCTCCTCTTCAAGGCGCTCCAGCTCTTTGCCCCGGCTGACAATCTGCTCGCGGGCCACATCGAGCCGGCTGCGGGCTCGATCCAGCGCACTGACCACTTCCTGAAATTCCAAGCGCAGGACGGAGAGGGTCTTCTCCCGATCCAGGAGGCTCATCTTGGCCTGCCCGACCCTGTTTTCCGCCGCCTCCTTGCGGGCCGAGATTTCCTCCATTCGAGCGCGCAGGGCTGCGCAGCTCCGCGCACTTTCCTCGGCGCTCCCCCTCACAGTCACGTACTCGCAGCCCAGGATCAGCATTTCCAGGCGGAGCAATTCCTGCTGGAGGTTGCGATAGGTCTCGGCCTTGCGGGCCTGGCGGGACAGGGAATTCATCTGGCGCTTGACCTCGCCCAGGATGTCGCCGACCCGCTGCAGGTTCTGCTGGGTGTCCTCCATTTTGCGCAGAGCTTCTTCCTTGCGATGCTTGTACTTCAAGACACCGGCGGCCCCATCGATGTAGGAGCGGCGCTCCTCCGGCTTGGCCTGCAACAGCTCGTAGATATCCGCTTGCTCCATGAGAGCCAGGCCGCTGCTGCTGACGCCCAGATCCAGGAAGGCATCCACCACATCCTTGAGGCGGACAGGGGTCTTGTTGATCAGGTATTCGCTCTCCCCCGAGCGGTAGAGACGGCGTCCCAGGCTAATTTCCGAGTACTCCCGCAGGGCCGCATTGGTGATCCTGCCATCGAGGTCGGTGATCAGGACGTTGGCTTCCGCCATGCCGCTAGAACGCCGGTTTTGCGTGCCGTTAAATATGAAGTCCTCCATCCGCTTGCCGCGCAGCGTCCTGGCGCTTTGCTCCCCAAGCACCCAACGGATGGCATCCACGATATTGCTTTTGCCGCAACCGTTGGGTCCGACAATGGCCGTAATCCCGGGTTCCAGGGTAACTTGAGCCTCATCCCCAAAAGATTTAAACCCTACCAGGTCCAACCGTTTAATATACAAACCCATTCCTCCCTGATCTTGGAGTCAGATTTGGCGGCTATGGTAACACTCACAAAATGAGATGTAAAGGGGAAAGTCCAACAAATGGTGGGGATGAAGAGGCCATACAACAAGATCTAGTGCCCGGTGAGGGCTGGCCATCCGCCAGGGGGGTAACCCCCGCCGGCGACGGGTTTGGAGGAGGAGACCGGGTGTGCCCCGCACGGGCGACTTAAAGTTTTGC
>JACPSX010000030.1 GCA_016193065.1 Candidatus Tectimicrobiota bacterium
CTGGGGGTCTGCCTGGTGGACATCGGCGGCGGCACCAGCGACATTGCCGTTTTCGCCCAGGGCTGCATACGCCACACGGCGGTTCTGTCCCTGGGCGGAAACCACGTGACCAACGACATTGCCGTGGGTCTTCGGACCCCGACTCACGAGGCGGAAAAGCTCAAGAAGAAGTATGGATGCGCCTTGCGGGAACTGGTCAAGGAACAGGAAACCATCGAGGTTCCCAGCGTCGGGGGACGGGAGCCCCGCGTCCTTTCCCGGCAGCTCCTGAGCGAGATCATCGAGCCCCGCATGGAAGAAATCTTCACCCTCATCCAGAGGGAGATCATCACCAGCGGGTTTGCGGATCTGATCAGTTCGGGAATCGTCCTGACGGGAGGGGCGACGATTATGGAAGGAGTGCCGGAGCTCGCCGAGCGGGTGATGCACCTGCCGGTGCGGCGGGGGATCCCCGCCGGTGTCGGAGGTCTGGTGGACGTGGTGAGCAGTCCGCTGTACGCCACGGGCGTGGGGCTTCTCCTGTACGGCAGGCGGTGCCAGCTCCAGGGACGCAATCACCAGCTCAACGGCCATAACGTGTTCGATCGGGTAATGAGCCGCATGAAGACCTGGTTCGGAGAATTTTTTTAACGGCGCAGCGCAGAGAGGAGGCAGGACTCTATGTTTGAATTTCACGAGGAGCACGACCGCTCCGCCCGGATCGTGGTGGTGGGAGTCGGCGGCGGCGGGGGCAACGCGGTCAACACCATGATCGCGGCCGGGCTCAGCGGGGTCGATTTTGTCGCCGCCAACACGGATGCTCAGGCCCTGAAGATCTCCCAGGCCCCGGTCGTCTTGCAGATGGGAGCGGAGTTGACCCGGGGTCTGGGCGCCGGGGCGGACCCGGAGGTCGGGCGCAGGGCCGCCCTGGAGGATGCGGATAAGATCGCCGACTTCCTGCAGGGGGCCGATATGGTTTTCATCACCGGCGGGATGGGCGGAGGAACCGCCACGGGGGCTGCGCCGATCATCGCCCAGATCGCCAAGGAGCAAAAATCCCTGACCGTGGCGGTGGTCACCAAGCCGTTCCTCTTTGAAGGCAAGAAGCGCATGACCCGGGCTGAGGAAGGAGTGCGGGAGCTGCGCAACACCGTGGACACGCTGATCACGATTCCGAACCAGCGCCTGCTGAACGTGGTGGGACGGCAGACTCCCCTGACGGAGGCGTTCCGCATCGCCGACGATGTCTTGCGCCAGGCGGTCCAGGGGATCTCGGATCTCATCATGGTGCCGGGCCTCATCAACCTGGATTTCGCCGACGTGCAGACGATCATGGCGGAGATGGGGATGGCCCTCATGGGGAGCGGAATAGCCGGAGGTGAGAACCGGGCCGTCGAAGCCGCTCAGCGCGCCATTTCAAGTCCTCTTCTGGAGGAGTCTTCCATCGAAGGGGCCCGAGGGGTTCTCATCAACATCACGGGGGGGAGCGATCTTTCCCTGTACGAGGTGACCGAGGCCTCCTCTCTCATCCAGGAGGCAGCTCATGACGATGCCAACATCATCTTCGGCGCCGTCATCGATCCCGGCATGGAGGAGCAGGTGAGGGTGACCGTCATTGCCACGGGTTTCGGGCTCCCGGAGCGGATGAACCAGACCACGCCCGAGAAATCCAGGGGGATATCGGAGCGGGAGAACCTGGAGATTCCTACCCACGTCCGGCACAGGGTGCAGGTGAAAAAAGAAGTGAACAGCCGCAGTCCCGGGGTCATCCTGTACGACGATGAGGAACTGGACATCCCCACCTTCTTGAGGCGGCGTCCCGATTGAGGGGACAGGGCAAGGAAGCGATCAGCGGTCAGCGATCAGCCGGACGGCAGGGCAGCTTGAAAGCTCAGAGAGCAATGAATTCGCTTGCCCTGATCTTTCCAAGGAGCCCGGGCTCAACGAGCGGCGATCGGGAGTGGAAGCCGTTCCTTGGGCACCTCAGGGTCCCTAAAGGCTGGCAGGTGTCCTGGCAGGGAATCCCCGATCCTCCCCCTGCCGGCTTCATCCCGGAAATTGGCTCCCCTTCGATCCTCCTGTTCTGTGCCCGGTCGGAAGTGGATTACCCCTTCATCGTCCGGGTGCTGGATCTTCTGGGACTGGACCGCAGCCGCCGGAGTCATAAGAAGGGCCGCTCCAGTTCCCCCTGGGTGCTCGTCTATCTGAAAACACCGGGAATTAATCCGGAACCCCTGGCCCCGTTCGTGGACGGATTTCTCCTGGGCGAGCCGGAGAAAATTCTTCCCCCCGTCTGCGTTGCTTTCCCCCGGAACCGGGAGTTCTGGACGTCGCCGGCGGCGATCGTTCCCGGGTTGTACGTTCCCCGAAACTATCGTGTCGAGTATACCCCTGCAGGCGTGATCCGGGGGATCAAGCCCCGTTCCCCGTTTTCTCAGCCGGTGCCGTATCGTTGCCCCTTGCCGGCAGCCTGGTGGCGCCGCCACTTTCCCGGTGCAAGCGGCAGCGGGGCGGTTGCGCGGGGGAAGAGAGCCGCACTGTGGCCCGTGGGCAGCAGCGCGAAGCTGCGCCGGCTTCTCGGCAGGCCTCCCGAAGAGGAGCATTACCTCTCGCAAGTGCCGGGCCTGCTTCAGCGCGGAGCTGAAAACTTTACCCTCCACTTCTTCGTGGGACTGCCGGGAGAAGGAGCCGAAGACCGGGAAGGGATCATTCGCCTCGTGAAGCGCCTGAGGCATGCGGTGTTCCAGTTCCGCCGCCCCACTCTCTTTAGCGGCCTGATTACTGTGAACCTGGTCAGCTTCTCCCCGAAGCCCTTTAGTCCCCTGCAGTGGGAAGGCATGTTCCCGCTTTCTCTCCTCCAACTCCAGATGAAGGCCCTAGTGTCCAAGTTGCGGGCAATCCCTGGAGTTCACGTAGTTCACGATCTACCCAAGTGGGCTTACCTTTACGGAATCTTGGCCCGGGGAGACCGGCGCGCGGGGGAGTTCCTGCGGGCCCTGGCCCGCCGGGGAGGGGACTGGTGGTCTGCCTTGAGCGAGGTGAACCTCAACCCGGATTTTTACACGGTGCGTCAGCGCTCTCTGGAGGAGTCGCTGCCCTGGGACCACCTGGAGGGACCTGTCCCGCGGCAGAAGCTGGAAGATCAGGCGAGGGCCTGGCGAGAGCAAGCGGTTCGGTCTTAGGCTTAGAGCTGAGTGCTAAGGGCTAAGGGCGGGGCAACACCCACAAGGTGGGTACCCGGCCCCGGCAGCGGCCAGTCTTAAGTTTTCCTTGAAATTTAGGGCCTTGGGTGCTATAGGACACACCCATATGGTGGATCAGTCCCTGCAGGAAAGCCTGGCTCGGGTGCGGGAGAGAATCGAGCGGGCAGCCAGAACCTCCGGCCGCCGCCCTGAGAAAATCAAGCTTGTGGCAGTCACCAAAACCTTTCCGGTGGAGGTGATCCGGGAAGCTGTAGAACTGGGGGTTACCTGCTTCGGAGAAAACCGGGTGCAGGAAGCTCGGGAAAAGATTCCCGCCATTGGCCGGGGGGTAGAGTGGCACCTGATCGGCACTCTGCAGCGCAACAAGGTGAAGTACATCTTCGATTTGTTTGATATGGTGCAGTCCCTGGATAGTTTCGCGCTCGGACAGGAGATCGAGGATCGGGGCCGGGCCCGGGGGAGGGTCATGCCTGTTCTGGTGGAGGTCAATGTGTCCGGGGAAGCGAGCAAGTCGGGCGTCCGCCCCGAAGAACTCCCCGAGTTGTTGAGAAGGCTCTCCGACTTTCGCCATTTGGCGGTTAAGGGACTCATGGCGATTCCCCCCCTGACGCCGAACCCGGAGGAGGCCCGCCCCTATTTTCGGGAGTTGCGCCGTCTGCGGGATCAGGTGGCGTCCGAAGGGATTCGGGGGATTGAGCTGGAAGAACTCTCCATGGGCATGTCGGCGGATTTTGAAGTGGCCATTGCCGAGGGGGCAAGCATGGTCAGGATCGGCACGGCGATTTTCGGCGCCAGGAACCCTAAGGCGGAAAGGAATTAGGAGATGTTGTCCAAGAAACGACTGGCCATCATTGGCGGCGGCAACATGGGCGAGGCCCTCCTGCGCGGCCTTTTGAAGGTCGATTTCATCAAGCCGGGCAACGTCTTTGTGACCGATATACGCGCCGAGCATCTGGAGGCACTGCGTCAGGGCTACGGTGTCGAAGTCACCCCGGACAACCTGGAGGCCGCCCGGGCCTGTGACATCGTCCTGCTGGCGGTCAAACCGCAGATCATCAAGAAAGTTTACACCGGGATCGTGGGCGGCTTGGACGAGAAGAAGGTCATCATCACGATCGCGGCGGGCGTCCCTACCGCGGCGCTGCAGGCCCTCTCGGATAAGAAGCTGCGGATCGTCCGGGTCATGCCGAACACCCCGGCTCTGGTCCTGGAGGGGGCGGCGGCCATCGCCGCAGGGGAGTACGCGGAGAGTGAGGATCTGGAAATCGCCGAGAAGATTTTCCAGGCGGTGGGCAAGACCGTGATCATCGAGGAAGATCTCATGGATGCCGTCACCGGTCTCAGCGGCAGCGGTCCGGCCTATATCTTCCTCATCATCGAGGCTCTGGCGGATTCCGGAGTGAAGATGGGGCTATCCCGGGAGGTTGCCATGTTCCTGGCGGCCCAGACGGTCATGGGGGCCGCCAAAATGGTTTTGGAGACGGGGGAACATCCGGGAAAGCTCAAAGACATGGTAACCTCTCCCGGAGGTACTGCAATTGCCGGCCTGCACACGCTGGAGGCGGGAGGGTTGCGGACGACGCTCATCAACGCTGTGGAGACCGCCACACTGCGCTCCCGGGAGCTGGGCCAGAACCAGGGTAAAAAATGACCTGCACTGCCATCGAAACAGCTAAGATTGGGGAGGCGGAATGTTCCTCGTCGGCAACTTCCTCTCGGCGCTAGCAACCGTCCTCGACTACGCCTTGAGTCTCTACATGATCATCATCATCATTCGCGCGCTCATTTCCTGGGTGAGCCCTGACCCTTACAACCCCATCGTGCGCTTTCTCTACGCGGTCACCGAGCCGGTCCTGAGCCCGGTCCGCCGCTGGCTGCCGTTTGCCTCCATGGGGATCGACTTCTCGCCGGTGATCGTGTTTTTTGTCATCATCTTTCTAAAAGGTTTTGTCGTCGCCTCCTTAAGTCAACTGGCTTTCCGCTTGAAGTTCTAAAAGGCTCGAGGGGTTCTTAGACGGGGAGTGTCGGGGAAAAAGGAGACCGAGGATGAAGATCACGCCGTTGGATATCCGCCAGCAGCAGTTTGGAGTCAAGTTCAGGGGCTTTGACCCGGCCGAGGTGGACGCTTTCCTGGATATGGTCGCCACCGAGATGGAAGAGATTATCCAGGAAAGGGACAGTTTCAGGGATCAACTGGAGCGGCGGCAGCAGGATCTGGCGGAATATAAGGAGCGGGAACGGGACCTGCAAAAATCCCTCTCCGCCGTCCAGCAGGTGCGGGAGAGTCTCACGGAAGGCGCCACCCGGGAGGCCCAGCTCATCGTGGAAGAAGCCAAGCAGCGGACCGCGGAGATGATCACCAAAGCCGAGGAAGAACTGGGCAAAATCCGCGCCGAAGTGCACCGCCTGCAGGGGCTCAAGAAGACTTTTGAAATCCGGCTCCGCTCCACGCTCGACTCCTTCCAAAAGATGCTGGAGCTGGACGAGGCGGAAGTCTTCGAAGAGCCCGGGGCGGCCGGGGAAGTCTCGGGGAAGGCGGGAAAGAGAACGGCGCAGCGGGAAAGGTCTCCCGCCGGTGCCTCTGCGGAAGCCTCCGACGACGAGAGGGAAGAAGGGTTCGAAGGAACTGATGGGGATTGAACCTCTTCCGGTCGTAGAGGACGAGGGTGGAGTGGCCTTTCCCATCCATGTTCAGCCCCGCTCCTCGCGCTCCGAGGTGGTCGGCGTGTCCGGTGAGTTCCTCAAGGTTCGGGTTTGCGCCCCTCCGGTGGAGGGGGTTGCCAATGAGGAGTGTCTTCGCATTTTGGCCAAGTGGCTCCACGTTCCCCGTGCTGCCGTCGCGATTGTGGCGGGTGGAAAGTCCAGGCGAAAGCGGGTCCGGGTCGAGGGCCTCAATCGGGCCCAACTGATGGCTTGCCTCGCCCGTGTGCCACATGATTAAGCCCCTCGATTACCGCGACGGAGTCCTCTACTTTCTTGATCAGAGGCGTCTGCCCCAGGAAGAAACTTACGTGCCCTGCCGGACCGACCAGGAGGTGGCCGAAGCGATCCGCTCCATGATCGTGCGCGGTGCCCCGGCCATCGGGATTGCCGCAGCGTTTGGAATGGTCCTGGGGGCCCGCAGGCTCGCTGCCCGGACCTCCGGGGAACTTTTGGCGGGATTGGAGGGAGTGGCAGCGACACTCACCGCGACCCGCCCGACTGCCCGGAATCTTTTCTGGGGAGTCGAGCGGATGAGGGCCTGCGCGCTCCGCTGTAGAGACCGGGCAGTGGAGGATATCTGCAGAGAACTGGAGGCCGAGGCCCTCCGCGTTTGGGAGGAGGACATTGCCGGAAACCGGAAGATCGGCCAGGCCGGTCAGAAATTTCTTGGAGACGGCAGCGCCGTCCTTACCCATTGCAATGCGGGCGCTCTGGCCACGGGCGGCTACGGAACAGCAATTGGTGTCGTGCGGGCGGCTGTGGAGGCGGGGAAGAAACTCGTGGTCTACGTGGACGAAACTCGCCCCTTCCTGCAGGGGAGTCGCCTTACGGCCTGGGAGCTTCTCAAAGACGGCATCCCCTTGCGCTTGATCACGGACAGCATGGCGGGCCACTTGATGAAGCGGGGCGTGATCCAGGCCGTGATCGTCGGGGCCGACCGCATCGCCGCCAACGGGGACGTGGCCAACAAGATCGGCACCTACATGCTTGCCGTTCTGGCCAAGGAAAACGGCCTCCCCTTTTACGTCGCGGCTCCCTTTTCGACGATCGATCTCTCGGTTTCCAGCGGTGAGGAGATCCCGATTGAAGAGAGACCGGCCCGGGAGGTGACGCATCTGGCCGGTGAGGCTTTGGCTCCGGAAGGGGTTGAGGTATGCAATCCGGCCTTTGACGTTACTCCGGCGGCCTACGTGACGGCCATGTTCACCGACCGGGGAGCTATTTTCCCCCCCTTTGCCGAGAACCTGGCGAGAGCTGCCGGGGAGAAGGTGGACTAGCCGCGCAGGCCGGCCCTTACTTCCCCAACGGCCTCCGCAATGACGCGGAGTTTGGCGACGGCCTCATCCACGGTGCGCGTCTTGAGGCCGCAGTCGGGATCCACGTAAACTCTCTCGGGGGGGATTACTTCCAGAATCTCCCGAATCCGCTTCGCCACCGTCTCTTTGTCCTCGATGACGTGGGAGTGCACGTCCACTACCCCGAACCCCATCTCCTTGGTGAAGGGATATTTGCGGATCGCTTCCAGGAAATTTAACTGGGAGTTGGAGAATTCCAGATCGAGACGGTCCACGGGGATTTCCAGGATCTTGGGATAAATCTTCTCGAAGGTGCCGTAGCAGAGGTGGGTGATGGTTTTTGCCTTAAGCCCGTCGACGAC
>JACPSX010000031.1 GCA_016193065.1 Candidatus Tectimicrobiota bacterium
GATCCAACCAATGCGAAAGGGATTCAGTCCGTCGAGAAATTGTTTCACGTCGACCTCGAATTGCCCATGCGCGTGACGAACCGCGTCGGAGGCCGCGTGTATGTCCGGGTTGACCACGGACGGGAACCTCTCGTCAAACAGTGGTACCGCCGCCTGAGACAGCTTTTCCTTTCCCGGTTTAATGTCTAGCGCGCTGCTTGGAACGGAGTTGACGCGGGGGGCCTACCCCGAGCGGGCGGATCCACGGATCGGGCGACTCGATCAGTTCGGCGCCCGCGCGGTGGGAGGGATCGTCCGCTGGGCAAAGCCCCGGCTGCAGCCCCCGGTTCGAATTATCGCGGCGGTCGCCGCCCATGAACCATCTGTCACCGGTCTCAGCGACGAGCAGATCCGGGAGACCTGCCGGGACCTCCGGGTGCGCCTGCGCCGCGAAGGATTTCGGGAGGATTTGGTGGGCCGTTCTTTCGCTCTGGTTCGCGAGGTGGGCAGTCGGACACTGGGCCAGAGGCACTTCGACGTACAACTGATCGGAGGGTGGGTGTTGTTAAACGGCATGGTGGCCGAGATGGAAACGGGGGAGGGGAAGACGCTGACCGCAACGCTGGCGGCGAGTACGGCGGCGCTGGCGGGCATTCCCGTGCACATCATCACCGTGAACGATTATCTGGCCTCCCGGGACGCGGAGTGGATGGGTCCCATCTACGGCGCCTTGGGCTTGAGCGTCGGTGTGATCAAGCACGGGTTGGATCCCGATGCTCGCCGGGCGGCGTACGCATGCGATGTGGCCTATTGCACGAACAAGGAGATCACCTTTGACTACTTGAAGGACCGGATCGTATTGGGGCGCCAGTCGGGGAGGATTCGCCTCCACCTGGAACGCCTTTACGGGGAGCAGGCACGCATGCGCCGGCTCCTGATGCGCGGCCTTCATTACGCCATCGTGGACGAGGCCGATAGCGTCCTTATCGATGAAGCGCGAACTCCATTGATCATCGCCGGCGCAGTCAAGTCCGAGCAGGAGCTCCATGTGTATCAGGCGGCGCTCTCCCTGGCCGCGCAGCTCGAGCAGGAGCGCGACTTCATCCTGGATGGACCCGAACGAAACATCCGGCTGACTCCGGAGGGCGAAGCGCGACTCGAGGAGATGGCGCGGGTGCTGGGGGGTGTATGGATCGGTCGCCATACCCGAGAGGATCTGGTGCGCCAGGCCCTGGTCGCGCAGCGGCTCTTCCAGCGCGACAAGCACTACCTGGTGAGGGATGGGAAGGTGGAGATCATCGATGAGTACACGGGTCGCGTGATGCCGGATCGGTCCTGGGAGCACGGTCTCCATCAGATCGTTGAGGCGAAGGAAGACTGCCCGCTCACCGATCGGCAGGATCCCTTGGCCCGGATCAGTTACCAGCGATTTTTCCGGCGATACTTGAGGCTCTCGGGCATGACCGGGACAGCGCGGGAAGTGGCGGGGGAATTATGGTCGGTGTACCGATTGCCGGTCATCTCCGTGCCGACCAACCGGCCCATCCACCGTCACCCATATCGGGACCGCGTTTATCTGACGGCGGAGGAGAAGTGGGAGGCGATTGTCAAGAAGATTGCGGAAATCCACAAAACCGGGCGCCCGGTCCTCGTGGGCAGCCGTTCGGTGTCGGCCTCGGAGCACCTAAGCGGCCTTCTGACCTCTGCAGGCCTCTCGCACCAGGTCCTCAACGCCCGTCAGGATCAGGAAGAGGCTGAGATTATCGCTCGCGCGGGGGAACAGGGGCGGATCACCGTCGCGACCAACATGGCCGGCCGGGGGACGGACATCCGGCTTGGTCCCGGGGTCGCGGACCTGGGGGGGCTCCACGTGATCGCCACGGAACGCCATGATGCGCGCCGCATCGATCGCCAGCTCTTCGGACGCTGCGGGCGTCAGGGAGATCCAGGCAGCTACCAGGCCATTCTGTCCCTCGAGGATGAAATCGTCTCTCTGGGCGGCGGCCGCTTCTGGCCCCGGCTCGCCGCCGCCACGGGGAGCAAGGGTAGCCCGCCTGCTCAGCCCGTAGCGAATTTCGCCGTCCGGCGGGCGCAGCGCGCCGCAGAACGACTGCACTCGCGGATACGGCGGGATCTGCTGAAAATGGACCAGATGTTGGGGTCCTCACTGGCCTTTACCGGGCGGATAGAATAACCAAGGGAACATAGGTCTGCCCCTTTCTCCCTGGAAGGGGGGAGGATGAAGGTGAGGGGGTATGGCAGAAGGGAGGGAAGTATGCGCAAGATGGTTCTTCTGGTCTTTTTTCTTTCGCTGATCCAAATCCTGTCCCTTCCGGAGTTTCTCCTGGCGCAGGGACTCCCAAACCGGAGTCCGAATGGAAGTTTCGGTGGGGTAGCGGGCGGGCGGGATGGCGTAGTCGACATCGAGCTGAAAAAACCGCCTTTACAGGGGGAGATCCGTTTGTTCCTGCGCAGGGCGGTGGAGTTGGCCCTGGAGCGCAGCCCAGCCCTGGTCGTGGAGAAAATCCGGCTGGAGCAGGAACGCACGAAGATTGTTGAGCAAAAAGGGGAGTTTGATCCGACGGTGAGCTTCTCTTCGACGGCGGCGGAAAGAGAGAATGTCAACGCGAGCCGGTTTTTCCCCTCGGGAACCTACGTTGAGAAGGAAAGAACCCAAGAGCTCGGCTTCAAGGGGAAGATTTTCGCCGGGGGAAAATACGAGAGCACTTTTCGCTTTCAGGAGCTCAAGTCAACCTCCAACACGCAGACTTTGAGTCCCCAGTACGGCCCCACCCTGAGCTTTAATTTTTCTCAACCGTTCCTGCGCGACTTCGGCCTGGATGCGAATCTCTCCCGTATCCGGGTGGCGCAAAAGGGAGAGGAGATTGCCGAGCAGGACCTGGCTTTGCAACTGTCCGGGATGATCCAAAAAGTCGTGGAGGCCTACTGGAACCTGTTGTTCCTGCGACAGGACCTGGAAGTGAAAAACGTGGGACTTGATTTCGCCAAAGCATTGCTGCGGCAAAACGAAGATCTTTTCCGGGCGGGGAAGGTAGCTCAGGTGAGCGTCCAGGAGGCCCGGGCGGGGGTTGCGGAGCGCGAGGAAGCGGTGATTGTTGCGGAGAATGAGGCGAGAAAGGGAGAGGATCAGTTGAAACTGCTCCTTTACACGGGGCTGGAGGGCGTAAGTCTAGTGCATCTGGACACCCTGAGGGACGAGCCGATCGACCTGGATGTCAGGAAAAGCGTGGAACTGGCCTTACTGAAAAGACCGGAGATCGTGCGTCTGAGAAGGATCGTGGAACAGAAGAAGATCGAGGAGAAGTTCGCATCAAACCAGAAGCTCCCACGCCTGGATCTGACCGCCCAGTACAACATGGTGGGACTCTCCGGAAAACCCAGCAGCACCCCGATCAGTCCCGGTGGGCCCAGCGCGGGATCCCTGGTGGCGGGCTCCGCCTTCGAGGACAAAACTCACCCGATAGACGCCTTTAACAAGTTTTTCACCCGGGACGGGTTTGATCAGTGGCTGGTGGGGATCAAGCTGGAGTTTCCCTTGGGCAACCAGACCGCCAAGGCAAAGATGACCGAAGCGACCCTGAGTTTAATGGAGGCGCAGAGCGGCCTTCACCGCCTGGAGGAAGAGACATCCGTGCAAGTAAGAAACGCAATTCGAGATGTACTCACGGCCCGCAAACGGATTGAGGCAACCCGGGCCTCTATGAGGCTGTTCGAAGAGCAGCTCGGCGGGACACGGAAGAAATTCGAGGCAGGCATCGCGACCAGCTATGAGGTGCTCAAAGTTCTGGACGATCTGGCCACGGCAAAGACGAGGGAATTGAAGGCACTGATGGACTATAATGTTGGCAAGACCGCGCTCAACGTAGCCGAAGGCAGTGTTTTGGAGAAATTCGATGTGGAGATCGGGAAGCCGCCGCGCTATGTGTTCAAGAATTATTGACGGGCAGCGGGCGCGATTCGGGCGAGATGGAGGGGATTGAATTGAAAATTGTGGGGTGTGCTCTGGCATCCGTATTCTTCCTGTTATCTTCTGCCTCCGCCGCTCCGCTCAGGGCTGCGGGGGTGGTTCGTGCCCAGGATGAGGTTGTGGTGAAGAGCGAGGCTAGCGGGATCCTCTGGAACATCCGGGTCGAGGAAGGACAGCAAGTTCGAGAAGGCCAGCTTCTGGTGGAGCTGAAGAACAATCGGCAGAAAATCGGGGTGGAACTGGCGCGGGCAAACCTGCTGAAAGCCCAATCCTCCCTGGTGGCATCCAAGGTTGCTTACGAAAACGCGAAGAAGGAGTGGGCCCGGGTCAGCATCGCCGGGGATGCGCTGCCGCGCAAGGAATTGGAGGACAAGGAGGATGAAACACTCCGCCTGCAGGCCTTGCTGCAGGTCCAGGAAGGGGAGATCGAGCAGGCAAAGGCGGAGTTGAAATTGCGGGAAAACGAGCTCACGGAAACGCAGTTGTTGGCACCTTTCAGCGCAGTTGTGACTCAGATCTTCATCCATAAGGGGGATGCGGTGAGACCCCTGGAAACGCCCGTTTTGGAGTTGGTGGCGCTTGATCGGCTCTACGTGGAGTTGGTTCTGCCGGTGGAGGTCTTGCCACGGGTTCGCGTGAATCAGCGGGTGAGGGTCCAGACGGAGAGAGAGATTCTCGGCCGCGCGGGAGTTTTGGAAGGGAGGGTGAGCCATATAAATCCCAAGGTGGATGCCTCGAGCCGCACGTTTTTCGTCAAAGTGATTTTTTCTGATCCGCAAGGTAAAGTACACCCGGGCATGCTGGGCGAGGTCAGTTTCCCCGAGTCGAACCCGTAGCCGTCAGGCCCCTGAATCCTGTTCCGTCCATGTTTTTCGCCCACCAAATCTGACGCTTCATTCCGGCCTTCAGGCCAGCCGATCCGTCCCTTGCCCACCCCCAGTTTGCCTAAGAAGGAACAATTGCTATCCCCATCAGCTCCTCGGGGTGCCCCCTTGGGCTCACGAAGCGCTTGCGATGAGACATTTGCCGGCCAAATCGAGAGGGATTTGCCTCGCAACCGCTTAGATCGCCTGCGGGGGCAACCCCTCGGAGGAGAGAGTACCAAGGGGACTGTCCTTCCTGCCCTGAGCGCAACTGCCGGGAGCAGCGGCACCCAGAGGGTACCCGACCGGGAGAAGGGCAGGAAGACAGACCCTTCGCCAGGGATTCGCCAAAAGTGGGGGTGGGTAAGCGATCCGTCCCCGTTGACGAAGGTGAGTTTTTGTGTTAACGTCCTGCGCCTAAACCCCGGAAGATGCGGGCTATAGCTGAGTTGCAGGCAGGATACCGTGGAAATCATTCGCGATTCGAAAGACATTCCCTCTCGTCCTCGAAAGCCGATTCTCACGATCGGAAACTTCGACGGAGTCCACGTGGGGCATCAGTTTATCTTTCGCAACGTGGCCCAGCAGGCCGACGCCGTGGGGGGGACCAGCATTGCCTTTACCTTTGAACCCCACCCGTTGAAAATTCTCGACCCGGAGCACCTACCGCCGCGCCTGACCACGGCCAACCAGAAACTGGACATCATGGGGCAGTGTGGCCTCGACATGGCGATTTGTGTGGACTTTACCCGTGAGTTTTCCCGCTTGGCCCCTGAGGAGTTCGTGCATGAATACCTGTGCAAGCGCCTGGCGGTTTCCGAGGTCTTCGTGGGTGAGGGGTTTGCTTTCGGCCGGGACCGGACGGGCTCCATTGCCACATTGCGCAGTCTCTCCCAAACGTGCGGCTTCCAGGTAAACGTCGCCGCGCCGGTAAAACTGGGTCCCCATCGGGTGAGCAGCACTTTGGTCCGGCAGTGGGTGGAGGAGGGGAGAGTGGATGAAGCGGCTCCTCTCCTCAACCGCCTCTATACCCTGGTCGGAAAGGTGGCCCAGGGGGCGAGCCGGGGCGCGGCGCTGGGATTTCCCACGGCGAACCTGCTCCCGGGAGAACAACTTCTCCCCAAGCGGGGAGTGTACGCCGCCTATATCGGCTGGCGCGGCATGGAGCTGCGCGGGGTGGTCAATGTCGGGGTCGCGCCCACCTTCGCGGGGGAACAGGTCCTGGTTGAAGCTCACCTGTTCGACTTTCATCGCGACCTCTACGGCGAGACTCTGGAGGTGGGCTTTGTCAAGCGGCTGCGGGATGAGCGCAAATTTCCGCAGGTTGAAGATCTGGTGGCTCAGATCCGCCGCGATGCGGAAGACGCACAAGCTCTCTTTTCTTCTCTCGAACGAGAGCCCCTGCGCTGGGGCCTGAGGATCCGCAATCTCTAACTCCGGAATGATCCGCAAAGTCGGGCTGGGACTTTTCCTGAGCGCCGTGTTTACGGTGCTCTTGCTGCGCAACGTCAGTTGGGCCGATCTCCGGGAATCCCTGGCCAGGGTGAATTACTGGATCATCGTCCCTCTGACCGCCATGACCCTCTTTAGCACTCTCCTGCGGTCCTGGCGCTGGCTCTATCTCCTGGCTCCGGTGAGACCCGTTGGCGTCGTGAGATTGTTCTCGGCGAATTCCATCGGCCTCATGGCCAATATGATCTTTCCCGCCCGCCCGGGGGAATTTGTCCGCGCTTACGTCCTGGGGCACTTTGCCTCTGACGGAGGACATCCGCCGGCTCCTGCGCCTGGGGGGATGGCTCTCTTTTCTGCTTTATGTCGGGCTTCTCGCATTTCTGGTTTTACTTCGCCAGAAGCCGGAGCTGGCCCATGCGGTTATCCACAAGGCGTTGTTCTGGACCTCGGCGGGATTGCGCCACCGGGTCCGGGAACTGATGGATTCCTTTTCGATGGGGCTCCGGGTCCTTGGCAGCCCGGGTCACTCCCTCGGAGTGGCACTCTTCTCGGCTATCCTCTGGGTGTTTTATGCATTCATCAATTACGTAATCCTGGCCTTTTTTGGACTCCAGATCCCCGTGGCGGGACTTTTTCTCCTGATGGTCTTCCAGGCTTTTGGGGTCATGCTCCCCTCTTCTCCCGGCTTTGTGGGGACCTATCATGCCGCCACCGTAGCA
>JACPSX010000032.1 GCA_016193065.1 Candidatus Tectimicrobiota bacterium
CGATGGTTCTACCTCAGAGCCCCGCGGGGCTCAGCGCGGAGTGTCAGTAAATAAAATGCTCCCGTCAGTGCCCACAATTCGGTAAATCCGGGTTGGAAGGAAAGAAACCGGAGCCTGGTAGATGCGGAAGATCTTCTCCAGATAGCTGGTTGTTTCCCTGTAGGGGGGGACTCCGCCGTGACGGTCTACGCTGTTTTCGCCCGCATTGTAGGCAGCTAGGGCCAGCTTCAGATTCCCCTGAAATCGCTCCATCAGATACTTCAGATACTGGGCCCCGGCCCGGATGTTTTGCTCCGCGTTGAAAGGGTCCAGAACCCGGAAGCGGTTCACGGTCTCCGGCATGAGCTGCATGAGCCCCTGGGCTCCGCGCCGCGACACGGCCCGTGGATCATAATTGGACTCCACCCGAATGACGGCCCTGACCAACTCGGGGTCCAGGCCGTGCTGACCGGAGATCTTCGAGATGAGGCTCTCAATGGAGGAGTCGGTGAGGGCGGGTTCGTTCTTGCCGGTGGCGGCTGTCCTTCCCGAGTTGCGGGGGGCCGGGCCGACAAGGGCGTGAAAGCGGCCGTCGCTGGGCGCATCCGTAAAGTGGAGGTTGCCCTGCTCGTCAATCCATTTGAAGACCTCCGCCTGGGCCGGGGCGGGGACGAACCACGCACTCCAGGACGCGAAAAACAAGCTAAGAAAGACAAGAATATAACCCATCGGGGGGACCCTCTCTCGTCCTCTTATCGGCAGCCGGCGGGTGAAATCAATTGTGCCGAGAAAATACACCAGAAGCGGTGGGAAGTCAACGAGATTAAAGGGTTAGTTCAGGTAATCCCGCAGGGTCTTGGTCTTGGCCTTGGAGCGCAGGCGCAATTTGGCCTTTTTCTCGATTTGCCGCACCCGTTCCCGGGAGAGCCCGATCTCCTGGCCGATTTCCTCCAGGGTCTTGGCCTCGCCGTCAAAGCCGTAGCGCATGCGGAGGATTTGCTGCTCCCGTTCGGGGAGGTCGCTCAGGAGTTCCTCGATTTCTCTGGACAGGGATGCTTTCACCAGGTGTTCCTCGATGGAAGGGGTGTTTTGTCCTTCCATCATGTCCAGATAGCTCGTGTCGTCATCGTTCTTCATGGGGGTGTCCAGGGACAAGTGGGCCCGGTACACTCTCATGATCGATTCGAGATCTTCAGCGGGAACACTGAGCTCCTTGGCCATCTCCTCGATGGTGGGTTCTTTGTTGTTGTCCTGGACGAGGCGCCGGTAGGTTTCCCCGATCTTGTAGAGAAGGCCGGCCTGCTTGATGGGCAGGCGGACCGTACCGGATTGATCGGCCAGAGCGTGCATGATGGCCTGGCGGATCCACCAGACTGCGTAGGTGATGAACTTCACACCCCGGTCGGGATCGAACCGCTTTGCCGCCTGGATGAGCCCCACGTTCCCCTCGTTGATGAGGTCCAGGAGAGAGAGCCCGCAGTCGCGATAGCGTTTGGCGACGCTCACCACGTAGCGCAAGTTGGCCCTGATCAGGTGGTCCAGGGCCGCCGGGTCCCCGGCCTGGGAGGACTTCCCCAGAGCCTGCTCTTCTTCCTTGGTCAGGAGTGGAACCTCGCTGATGTGCTTCAGATAGGCTGACAAGCCATCTTCCGTGACGCGCTTGTATTCGCCGTCTGAATGGGAAAACATAATCACCCCGGAGGTTGAGGGTTGCAGGGCTGGAGGTTATCCCTCTTTCTCGATCTTTACCTTTATCATCTTGCCGGGAGAGGACTTCACCAAGGAATTGTGCGCTTTTTCTTTGATCAGTCTGGGATCTTCTCCGACCTTTTCCTTGATAAACTCAGAGAGTGCATCCATCTCCCTCTGCATCTCATCAATCTTCTCCCGCATGCTGAGAATCACCTCGACTCCGGCCAGGTTGATTCCCAGCTCGCGCGTAAGACGCAAGATGAGCCGGATCTGCTCCACGTTCTTCTGGGAATAGAGACGGGTGTTTCCGTCGGTTCGGGACGGCTTGACGAACCCCTCACGTTCGTAGAGTCGCAGGGTTTGCGGATGGATGCTGAGCATCTGGGCCACAATGCTGATCATGAAGAGGGGACGGTCATCAATGCCCACTGCTCTTATCTCCTGCCCCGTCGCGGTGATTGAGGGCGCAGCCGATTCATTCCATGCTTACCCGAATGCTCTTGGGCTTGGTCTGGGGCGCCTTGGGGAGGATAACCTTTAAGATTCCATCTTTCAACGTGGCCCGGGTCTTGCCGGCATCGACGGTGGACGGCAGGGTAAAGCTCCGGCGGAAGCGGCCGTTGGGGCGCTCCCTGCGCAGGTAGTTTTCTTGCTTTTCCCCGGGCTGGACATCCGGATTCCGGTGCCCCTGCAGGGTCAGCACGTCGTCCAGGATCTGCAGGTCGATGTCTTCCTGCGGGATCCCCGGCAGCTCGGCGGTCAGAACGTATTCCTCCGGAGTTTCGTAAATGTCCAGGGCCGGAGACCAGGTGCCCTCCGGGCTCTGGGGTCTCCCCTGGGTATGGGAAAACGTTTCATTAAAAAGGGCGTTCATACGGTCCTTGAGGGCCAGCAAGTCATGCAGTGGATCCCATTGGCTGCTGCTCATGATTTCCTCCCCCACAGTTCGCCGGGTCTAAGTCCTTAAATCAAATAATATGCACCAGGTGCATTATATGATTTGAGTGTATCTTTGCCAAGTGGTTTTTCCCTTTTCCCGGAAGTTCTAGGAGCGGGGCGAGATGGAGCTTGAAATTGCCTGCAATCGCTTGCGGGCCGTG
Source organism: Candidatus Tectimicrobiota bacterium (assembly GCA_016193065.1). GTDB lineage: Bacteria > JACPSX01 > JACPSX01 > JACPSX01 > JACPSX01 > JACPSX01. Next base: position 2,772 of record JACPSX010000032.1, read on the forward strand.
ATGATGTACCGGCTTTTCGGGAAGCTGGAGAGCAAAGCGCTGTAGTAGTGGGAGGCCTTGGCGAAATTTTCCTCTTGGAAATAAGATTCCCCGAGCATGTAAAGGACCTCTTCGCGGGCTTCCATCTCGGGATATGATTTTTCAAGTGCGGTGAGTCTGGAAATTGCCGAGTCATAATCCCTCTGCATGAAGTAGAAGCGGCCCACGTAGAATTCGTGCGCGGCAAGACGCTCCCGGGCCTGCTCCAGGCCGTCCTTCGCAGTCGGGACGAACGGAGAATCGGGGTATCGGTTGATGACTTGTTCGAATGCCTTGATCGCCTCACGGGTGTAACTCTGGTCCCGGTCCAGGCTCTTCATCAGGACCATGTTGCTCATACCGACCTGGAATTGGGCCTCGGCGGCGGCCGGGTGCAGCGGGTAGAGTTCCACGAATTTCTTGTACTGGTAGCTTGCCTCGATGTATTGTTTGTTGGCATAATAGGAATCCGCCAGTTGCAGCAGTGCATCGATGCGGAGGCGGTTGTCAGTGTACTCTTCCAGCACTCTCGCAAATGCCTTCTGGGCCTCTTCGTAATCCTTGGACTCGAGGTTCTTCTCTCCCAGGATGTACCACTCGCTGGCCGATCGGGGTTCCAGCTTGGTGGGTCCGCCGAACATTCCGCAGCCTCCGAGGGGGAGAGCCAAGGTGAGAAGGAGAAAGAAGACGGAAAGAATCGAGTGTCGCTGCTCGGGGTGATCGTGGAAGCGGGAACATTCCTTCATGGGATCAAGTCTCCGGCAATCAGGCCTGCAATTGCGGCCATTCTATAGCGCGGCGGCCTGCGAGTCAAGGAAAGGCGGCTACTTGCCCACCCCCATCAGTTTATTGCCGATGAATTGCTATGGATTTGCAAGATGGGGGTGGGTAGGAAGGCAGCTAGAGGGCTTAGGAGTTTTAAATGGAGACGGGGAAGAACGGGACAGATCCGGAGCGGCCCGTGGCAGTGGATGTCCTGGGGACCGGGGAGCTTCTTGATCTGACCCGCAAGATCAAACGGAAAGGGAAGGAGCTGGGCTTTGCGGCCGTGGGGATCGCCCCTGCTTCCCTCCTGACCCCGGAAGGCGAGCGGCTGGCTCTGTTCCTGGCCCGGGGGTATCACGGGGAGATGGACTGGCTCGCCCAAACCCGGGAGAAGCGGGCGGACGTGGATCGGGTCATGCCGGGGGCAGCTTCGGTGATCACGGCAGCCATGAACTACTACGCGGAGGAGACCGCAAGGGGAGCGGCGCCGCTACGGGGACCGGACCAGCCAGAAACGGGCCGGATCTCGTGCTATGCCTGGGGGGAGGATTACCACGAGATCGTCGCAGAACGCTTGAGAGAACTGTTCGCCTGGGTCCAGGCCCTGCTTCCGGGCGTTCAGGGGAAGGTCTATGTGGACACGGGCCCGGTCATGGAGAAGGCGTGGGCGGCGCGCAGCGGGATCGGCTGGATCGGCAAGCACACGAACCTGATCACCCGCGAGCTGGGCTCCTACGTATTCCTGGGAGTGATCCTCCTGGACCGGGAACTCATCTACGACGTCCCCATAGAGGATTATTGCGGCACCTGCACCCGCTGTATCGAGGCCTGCCCCACTCAGGCCATCGTAGCCCCCTACGTCCTCGACGCCCGGCGCTGCATCTCCTACCTCACCATTGAAAAAAGAGGGGAAATGCCGGAAGAATTTCACGCCGCCATGGGAGATTGGATCTTTGGCTGTGACGTGTGCCAGGAAGTATGCCCCTGGAACCGTTTCGCGCAGCCCAGCCCCGAGCCTGCTTTTCAACCCAGGCCGGAGAACCGGGCTCCCATTCTCTCCGAGCTCCTTCGCCTCACGCCCGAAGAGTTCTCCACTCGCGCCCGTCGCTCGCCGCTGAAAAGGGCGAAGCATCAGGGGCTGAGGCGCAACGTCGCCATCGCCCTGGCCAACCGGCGCAAGGAAGAGGCCGGAGAGGAATAATCTCCGTTCCGGAATCTCTTAAGATTTCACGTACTGCTTGCGCAGCAGCTCGGCCACGTCAATCGTGCGGGAAAACCAGACCTCCGGGTAACCCTTGATGTGCTTCAGCATCCCTTCCACGGCCTTGGAGCGGTTGGCGCGGCCCGAGATATACGGGTGCATCGTCACGATGAACATCTTGGGCTCCCGCTTGGCCTCCTCGTAGAGGACGTCAAACTCGTCCTGCCATACCCACAAAGCGTTGCGCGGGTTCCCGTATGGGCCCGGCGCCACCGTGGCCCCACCTCCCTGGCGCCGCACCGAACCGGGCATGTAGAGCTGGGCGTCGTCGGTGGCCACGGTGTAGGGGATCTCGACCATGGTCTTGCCGTTGACCTTGAGCAGGTAGGGGAGGTCATCGTTGAGGTAATCACTGCGCCAGATGAAGCCGTTTTCCAGAAGAAGATTCAGGGTATTCTCGCTGGCCCGGATCTGCGGCGAGCGCCAGCCCACGAGCGGAGCACCGGAAATGTCCTCCAGAACCTGTTTTGTCTTGCGGATTACTTCGTTTTCTTGCTCCCGGTTCATCTCCCACAGGGATTCATGGAGATAGGCATGTCCTCCGATGTCGTGCCCCGCCTCGTGGATGGCCCGGGTGGCTTGGGGGTAGAATTCGGCGGTGCGCCCCGAGATCATGAAGCTCGCCTTGACCCCGTTGCGCTCCAGGATTTCCAGGATCCGCCAGACTCCCCGCCGGCCGCCGTACTGGCGCTCCGTCAGCTCCATGTAATCGGGTTTCCCCGTCGGCAGCACAGGAGTCCCGAGCTCCGCTTGAAAGTCGAAGGTAATGAGAACGGCGATTCTGGCGCCGTCGGGCCAGTGAAAGTCCTCGGGAAGCTGGATCTCCGAGACATTGGGAAGCAAGTGAGACCCGGATTTGTTGTCACCTCGATGAAATTTCATGCCGCTTCTCCTCTTTAAGCATGCCGGGTGTGAAATCGGGCACTACTTTATTGAAAACGGAGTGGAGACGCAAGGTAAAGAAACGCCCGAGTCCTCGGGAGTGCCCCCTTGGCTCACGAAGGGCTTGCGACGCAAGTTGTTTTGGCCGGATTGAGAGTCTTCTTCCTCGCAACCCCTTAGATCGCCTACGGGGGCAACTCCCTCGGAACTCAAGGATGATAGTTGGCCGCTTGAGTGGGGCATGGTAAGAGGGGAGGCCGGGTGTGCCCCGTAGGGCGACTTGGCCCCAGTCCGAAATTCTCGGCCGGCGTTGTCCCGCACGGGCCTGCGGGTGGCGCCGGGGAAGCCTCCGCAGAGCCGCGCGAAAGTGGGACCCTCGTCAGGGTGACGGAGCGCGGATCGAGGAGGCGACCTGGTGACAGGACCCGCGGGCCGATTGGGGCGGGGCCAGAATTCTCCTTGACTCACCTGCGAAAATCCCCTAAAATTCCGATTTTAAACGGGTTTTCAATACCTGTTCCGGACGGATGAACGCCAAGGCGGGAACTTTTTCGGGCCTGGAGTGGAGCGCAAGGGTATGTTTGAGGCACTGACCGGCCGGCTGGAGGGGATCTTTCAAAAACTTCGCGGACGGGGCCTGCTGACCGAGGAGAACATCCGGGAAGGTCTGCGGGAGGTCCGCTTGGCCCTCTTGGAGGCGGATGTCCATTTCACGGTGGTCAAGCAGTTCGTCGAGCGGGTTCGAGAACGAGCTGTTGGTCAAGAGGTCCTGAAGAGTCTCACCCCCGGGCAGCAGGTGGTAAAGATTGTCCATGAGGAGCTGATCGGACTTCTGGGGGTGAACCATGTGCCGCTGGCTTTTGCTCAGCAGCCCCCGACCCTGATCTTCCTCGTGGGCCTGCAGGGTTCCGGAAAGACGACCACGGCCGGGAAGCTGGCGCTGTGGTGCCGGGAAAAGGGGCGTTCCCCCTTGCTGGTGGCTGCCGACGTACAGCGCCCCGCCGCTGCGGCCCAGTTGGCCACGCTGGGAGAGCAGTTGAAGGTTCCCGTTCTGACTCCGAAGCCCGGGGCCAAGCCCGTTGAAATTGCCAGGGAGGGGCTTTCCCGGGCGCGCAAGCAGGCTCACGATGTGGTCCTTGTGGACACGGCGGGCCGCTTGCACATCGATCCGGATCTCATGGCGGAGCTCAAGGAGATGGCGGCAGCCCTGCGGCCTCACGAGGTCTTGCTGGTGGCCGATGCGATGACGGGGCAGGACGCGGTCAACAGCGCCACCGCATTTCACGGGGGGGTGGGACTCACGGGGATCATTCTCACCAAGATGGACGGAGATGCCCGGGGCGGCGCCGCTCTCTCCATTCGGGCGGTCACCGGGCAAGCCATAAAGTTCATCGGGGTGGGGGAGAAGCTGGACCGCCTGGAAGCCTTTCATCCGGAGCGGATTGCCTCGCGAATTTTGGGGATGGGGGATGTCCTCTCTCTGGTCGAGAAGGCCCAGCAGGCTGTGGAGTTGGAAAATGCAGAGAGGCTGGCCCGCCGGATCCGGGAAGACAAGTTTACGCTGGATGATTTTCGTCTCCAGCTTCAGCAGGTCAAGCGGATGGGATCCCTGGAGCAAATCATGGAGATGATTCCCGGGTTCAAGAAGCTCAAAGGGGTGCAACCCGATGAGCGGGAACTGGTGAAGGTGCAGGCGATCATCGACTCCATGACCGCCGAAGAACGGCGAGATATTGCCGTGATCAATAGCAGCCGCAAGCGGCGCATTGCCATGGGCAGCGGCACCCAGGCTCACGATGTGAACCGGCTGCTCAAGCAGTTTACCGAGACCAAGAGGCTCATGCGCCAGATCTCCCGCGCCGGCCCTCAGGGACTGGGGAAAATGTTCCCCGGGCTGCGCGGTTCCTAGTGCCGTTCCAACTATTCTCGGCTACGTTCCCGGCTCACATGGTCCATACTTTTTCTACCGGGCAGGCCGTTCAAATTTGGGCGCATTAAGTTGGAACGGTACTAGAAGACAAAGAGGCGTTGAAGGTGTAGGGTCTGTGTAGACCCGGAGCCGAGACCCAAGGTTTTTGGAAGGAGGTGGAGACGTGCCAGTAACGATCCGTTTGCAGCGAATGGGCGCCAACAAGAAGCCGTATTATCGGGTGGTCGTCGCGGACAGCCGGTTTCCCCGGGATGGTCGCAGTATTGAGACCATCGGTACCTACGATCCGAAGCGGGCCAACAACCCGGTGACCATCCAGACCGAGCGGGCAGTCGAGTGGATCCGGCAAGGGGCTCAGGTAACCGAGACCGTCCGCAGCCTGCTAAAGCAGGCAAAAGTTCCGGGGATATCATAAGGTCGAGACCCGTCCCAGTTCGAGCGGACCTGGAGGGGGAGATGTTCCCGTTCCTGGCGTCAAAAGGAGGCAGTTTGGAGAGGTTCCATTGCTTTCCGCGGAGGGACGAGCGATGAAGGAATTGATCCTGTACATTGCCAGGGCGCTGGTGGACAACCCCGAGGAAGTAAGCGTGATGGAAGTGGAAGGCGAGAAGACGACCGTCATCGAACTGCGAGTTGCCCAGGAGGATTTGGGAAAGGTCATAGGCCGCCAAGGGAGAACGGCGCGGGCCATGCGGACCATCCTCAATGCCGCTGCCACCAAGTTGAGGAAGAGAGCGGTGTTGGAGATTCTGGAATAGGAGGCAAGAGTGCCCGAACTGGCGGGGAATCTCCGGAGGCCAGCCCTCTCCGGCGGCAGGGTGGCCGTCGGGAAGGTCACACGGCCCCATGGCCTGCGGGGAGACGTTCATGTGCTCCCCTATGCAGAGAACTTAATGGACTTGCTGCCGATGGAAGAGTTTTTTTTGGAACCGGAGGGCGGCCGGTGCCTGACCATACAGGAGGCCCGCGGGCGGGCCTCGCACTTGGTCGTCCATTTTCGGGACATTGACAGCCTGGAGCAAACCCGCCCTCTCCTCCAGCAGGAGCTGTGGGCGGAGAGACAGTCCTTCGCAGCGCTGCCGCCGGGGGATTACTACTGGTTCGAGATTGAGGGACTTGCGGTGCACACGGTGGAGGGCGAATTTCTGGGCACTGTACAGCAAATTCTGGCCACCGGAAGTAACGACGTTTACGTTGTGCAGGGAGAGCGCGGAGAAATTCTGGTGCCGGCGATCCGGGGATTCATTCACGCGATTGACCTGGAAGCCGGGATCCTGACCATCCGAAATCTCCCGGGGTTACTGGATTATGTGGATTGACGTCCTCACGCTCTTTCCGGAGATCCTGCAGTCCCCTTTGAACGCGAGTCTTCTGCGCAAGGCTCAGGAACGGGGGGCCGTCCGTTTCGCGATCCACAACCTGCGCGACTATGCTCTCGATCGTCACCGGACCACGGACGATTCTCCCTTTGGAGGGGGGGCCGGAATGGTTCTCAAGCCGGAGCCCATTGCCCGGGCTCTGGAAGCAGTCCGCGCCCCGGGTACCCGGCTTCCGGGTGCACCCAGGGTACCCGAGGGGGAGCGGGGGCGGGTCATCCTGCTCTGCCCTCAGGGCCGGCAGCTCAACCAGAAAATCGTCCGGGAACTGGCCGCTGAAAGCCGGCTGATTCTGGTCTGCGGCCACTATGAGGGAGTGGATGAACGCATCCGGTTGCACTATGTGGACGACGAGATCTCGATTGGGGACTACATCCTGACCGGGGGAGAGTTACCCGCCCTGGTCCTTCTGGACGCAGTGGTCCGGCTGCTTCCCGGGGCCCTGGGGAATCCCTGTTCGGCCGCTGACGAATCGTTTGGCGGGGGGGGGCTCGATTACCCCCACTATACCCGGCCCCGGAAATTTGGCGACAAACGGGTGCCGGACGTTCTCCTTTCGGGCGATCACCGGGAAATTGCGCGCTGGAGGCGCAAGGAAGCGTTGCGCCGGACCCGGGAAAAGCGGCCCGATTTGCTGGATCCCGGTGCGCTGACACCGGAGGACCGCACGATCCTGGAAGAGATCGAGCGGGAGGACCTGTTAAGAACTTCCTCGCCGGACGGTCGCGCCGTGGAGCCCTCCGCAGCGCGACAAAAATGAGTCGATTCTTTTCCGACGTTTTTCTAGCCCTGGTTCACTATCCGGTTACCAACAAGCGGGGTGAAGTGGTCGTCACGGCCCTCACCACTCTTGACCTGCACGATATTTCCAGAGCTGCGGTCACTTACGGGGTGCGCGGGTTTTATGTGGTGACCCCTCTGGATGCTCACAAGGAACTGGCGGCGCGGATGTGGCGCCATTGGACCGAAGGCTACGGTTCGACCTATAATCCCTTGCGGGGGGAAGCCCTGCGCAATTCCCGGGTCGTTGATACTGTAGCAGACGCCGTCGCGGCTGCGACCCGGGAGGCGGGCAGACCTCCGGTCGTTGTGGCCACGACGGCTCGGGATGTTTCGAGGCCGCGGCTCTCTTACGAGGTGCTGCGCCGGCAGTTGCAGGAATCCGGGGGCGCCTATCTTCTCCTGTTCGGAACCGGCTGGGGTCTGGCGGAGGAGATCCTCTTAAAAGCAGACCAGGTGCTGGATCCGATATACGGCCCGACCCCGTACAATCACCTTTCGGTGCGCAGCGCCGTTGCCATCACCCTGGACCGCCTTCTCGGATTGCGAGGAGGGGAAGAGAATTTTCGGCAGGGCACAGAGTGACTCCGGTTCTCTGCCGTGCTATACTACTCCCCCGTGTCGGGCAGGGACCCAAGAATACAGCCCAGCGAACACGCAATCCTACGCTCCCGCAGAAGGGCGTTGTCCTATTGATGAGGGCGTGGCTTAAGAATTTTCAGTAGAGGAGAAATATTCCATGGGTGGGGTGGAGATCGTCGCGGCCGAGCAGGTAAAGCAGCGAGTGCCCTCCTTTCGAATCGGGGACCAGGTGAAAGTTCACCTCCGCATCAGCGAGGGGGAAAAAGACCGGATTCAGGTGTTTGAGGGGGTTGTCATTTCCCGTCGCGGTGAGGGCGTCAACGAGAGTTTTACCGTGCGGAAAATTTCCTATGGGATCGGGGTCGAGCGGATTTTTCCCTTGCACTCGCCCCGGGTGGAGAAAATCGAAGTGGTCCGGCAGGGCAAGGTGCGGCGGGCCAAGCTCTACTACTTGAGGCAGAGGGTGGGGCAGAAGGCCCGGATCAAGGAGAAGGGGGTCAGAGAATCCTCGGGGGCCGGGAAAAAGGGAGCCGGAAAGGCTTAGCTGACGGTATGGATTGGTGGGCCCGGGAACAGGCCGCCCGCGCTGCCGGATTCATTCGGATTGCCGGTGTGGATGAGGCCGGAAGGGGTCCCCTGGCGGGACCTGTGGTGGCCGCGGCGGTCCATTTTCCAGTACCGGTTCCTATCCCCGACCTGAATGACTCCAAGAAGCTGAAGCCAGCGGCCCGGGAAGCCCTTTACGAGCGGATCACTACCTGCGGGGCGAAGTGGGGCCTGGGCATCGTTGCCGCGCCGGAGATCGACCGGATCAACATCCGGCAAGCAACGCTGAGAGCCATGTGCGAAGCGGTGGCTGGCCTCGAATTCCCTCCGGATCTGATCCTGGTGGACGGCCTCGACCGTCTGCCCCTTCCTACGGCCCAGGAAACCCTGATTGGTGGCGACGCCTGTTGTGCTTCCATTGCAGCGGCCTCGATTCTGGCCAAGGTAACCCGGGACCGTCTGATGGACGAGTTCGAATTGAAATTTCCCCAGTATGGCTTCTCCCTTCATAAGGGTTATCCCACCCGTCTTCACCTGGACCGTCTTAAGTTATACGGGCCTTGTCCTATCCACCGGCGGACGTTCCGCGGCGTGTCGGAGCTTCCCCTTGCGAAAAAAGCTTTCAGGTCTTAAATCCCCAGCCTCCGCGGGCTCCCTCCCTGGTGGATCCGGGACCGCACTGGGACCTGCCGGTGAAGCAGTGGCTGTGGCTGCGCTGGCTCGCCGGGGTTATCGAATTGTGGAGCGCAACTATCGCTGCCGTTGGGGGGAAATCGATATTATCGCCCGGGATGGAGAGACCCTCGTCTTTGTCGAGGTCAAAGCGAAACGTTCGGGCGATTTCCTGCCGCCCACGTTTGCGGTAACGTCCCGCAAGCAGAGAACCCTGGTCAAGGTGGCCACGGATTACTTGATCCGAAAAAAACTGTTTCAGACCCCCTGCCGCTTCGATGTGGTCTCGGTCATCTGGCCCGCCGGGGGGGAGCCCAAATGGGAGATCATCGCCGGCGCTTTTGAGGCGGACCCGGATCTGGTCTAGCCGTAGGGACGGGACACCCGCAAAGCGGGTACCCGGCAAAGCGGGTACCCGGCAAGGCGGGTACCCGGCAAAGCGCGGGTACCCACGAAGTGGGTGCGGCTCAGGAGGGGCGGGCAGGAGGAGGGTTTCGGGACTTGAGAGTGCCTTGCACATCTCCCAAGCCGATAGCGTCTTCAACGGTTCCCACGAGGGGGATCAGATCTTCACCCAGCCACAGGCGGATCTTGCCCGTTTTGGTCTGGAAAATTTCTCGCGGGATGACCACGTAGGCGAGGAAGGCAGCGTTCACCGTTAATGCAGCTCTAGCTTTTTCTTCTCGTTCCTCGGCAGTGCTGGCCAGGTAGACGTCGAACCGGGATCTGCCCCTGCGCGGGAGCATGCGCAGCGTGTAGGCTTTTCCCTTGATCGGGGGGCCGTAGACTCCGTAACGGAAATTGTAGAAGCCTGACAGAATGTCCTCAAATTCAACGCCGGCAGGGATCGGCGTCTTTTCCTCCTGGGTCTTTTCGGAGTTTTCGTATTCCTGGAAGAGGAGGTCTCGGGTCTTGTAGTTCATGGTGTGCACGCTGTAGTAATTACTGCTGGCCACCTGGATGTCGATCTCGAACTTTTCGGAGCGCAGCTTGCGCTCGCCTTCTGCAAAGGACATGGTGGAGGTGTAGCGGTGCCGGCGGTAGCCGGACACAAACCCGACGAACCCTTCGGTGGCCGCTTCCAGCACAGCCTTGTAGGAACCGGTGGCGGGATCTTTAAGAAAGCGCAGGGTTCCCTGAGCGGCATTCTTAAACCAGAGGAAGCTGATGTCGTAGGCGAGGTTTTCACCCAGGAATCGATCGACGGAAGGATCCCGGCCGGCGACAGGACCTGGAGAGGGGATGATGCCGGGCCCCGAGGTCCCGGACCCCGTCCCGGGAGAGGTCAAGCGCCGCACGGGGGGAAAGACAAGCCAGACCCCTGCAACGGCGGAGGCGAAAAAGCCCAGGAAGTCCCGTCTCCGCATGCCGAACCTCCAATGAGATCTCAGATTATAGAGAGTGCTGTCTCCCTATGCCAATGGAAAATCTCTTTTGACACCCCCCCCGCTTCTCCTTTATACTCGACTTGGAATTGATGGATGAGGGTCATGTCTGGTACAGGGAATCCCACGATGAGCAAAGAAAGCGAGGTTTTTCGCCGCTATATCGAGCGCAACAACCTCAAGATGACCAAGCAGCGGGAGCTCATCCTGGAGACCTTCCTGTTCAGCCGCGGGCACGTGAGCGCCGAGGAACTCTACCAGACGCTGATCGAGAAGGACCCCGCTATCGGACTGGCCACCGTGTACCGCACCTTGAGCCTGCTGTGCGATGCGGGGCTGGCCCAGCAGCGTCATTTTGGCGACGGCCAGACCCGTTACGAGCACGATTTCGAGCAGGGCCACCACGATCACCTGATCTGCGTCAACTGCGGCAAGATTCAGGAATTTTTTCACCCGCATATTGAGACCCTCCTGGAGCAAGTGGTCGCCGATCACAACTTCACCATCCAGAATCACCGCGTCGAGCTCTACGGGCTGTGCCCAGATTGTCAGAAATGAAGGGACGATGAAGGATCGTCTCCTTGAACTTCTACGTGCAGCTTTGCAGGAAGCCCTCCGAAACGGTTCTCTGAGAACCCTGAATCCCCCTCCTGTCATCCTGGAGCGGCCGCGCGATCCGGCCCACGGAGATTTTTCTACGAACCTGGCTATGCTTTTGGCTGGAGCCGAGAAAAAGAGCCCGCGAGCGGTAGCGGAGATTCTCCTTCGGCATCTGGGCGAGAAAAACTCCGGGATCATCGAGCGGACCCAAGTCGCCGGGCCCGGATTCATCAATTTCACCGTGCGCCGGGACGTCTGGATGCAGGAGTTCCGCCGCAAAGCCTTGGCCGGAACCCTGTGCGCGACCGCGAACCTGGGGCAGGGGCGCAAAATTCAGGTGGAGTTTGTCAGCGCCAACCCCACGGGCCCCTTGCACGTGGGACACGGCCGTGGAGCGGCGGTGGGGGATGTGCTGGCGAACATCTTGAAGAAGGTGGGCTGGGACGTCTTCCGCGAGTACTACATCAATGATACGGGCAAGCAGATCGAGACTCTGGGGCGTTCTACCTACCTGCGCTACCTGGAGCTGCTCGGGCGCTCCGTGGAGTTCCCTCCTGATTGCTACCAGGGGGACTACATTGTGGAGATCGCCCGTGAGATCCGCAACCGCCACGGCGACGGGCTGGCGGACAAACCGGAATCCGAAGTCGTCCCGTTCTTCGCCAAGTTTACCGCCGACTGGATCCTAGAGGGAATCCGAAAGGACCTGGAGAATTTTGGAGTCTCGTTCGACTGCTGGTTTTCCGAGGCGAGTCTGCACGCACGCGGGGAGGTCGAGCAGGCCTTGGAGGAGATCCGGAAGAAAGGGCTGGCCTACGAGCAGGACGGCGCATTATGGGTGAAATCTTCCGACTTGGGTGATGAAAAGGACCGGGTGGCGGTCCGGCAGGGGGGGGAGACTACCTACTATGCGGCGGATATCGCCTACCTCCGTGACAAGTACCGCCGCGGTTTCGAGCGGATCATTGATATCTGGGGAGCCGATCACCACGGCTATGTTCCCCGCGTGAACGCGGCGGTGCAGGCGTTTGATCATCCCCCGGAATCGTTCCACGTCCTGCTGGTGCAGTTGGTCACGTTGCGGCGCGGGCGCGAGGTGATCTCCATGTCCACCCGGTCCGGGACCTTTGTCGAGCTGGCCGAGGTCGTCCGTGAAGTGGGGACCGATGCGGCTCGTTTCTTTTTCCTCACCCGGCGCTGCGACAGCCCCCTTGACTTCGACCTGGAACTGGCCAAGCAGAAGTCCGCCGACAACCCGGTTTTTTACGTGCAGTATGCCCATGCGCGGGTGTGCAGCATCCTGAGGACGGCTGCCGAGCGCGGCCTCTTACGGCAGGGAGGGGAAACCGTATCCGCCTCTCGTGTGGAGGAAATGCTGGCGCAGCAACCTCAAGAGCTCTTCGGCGTCCTGCCGGGCGGGGCAGAGGTGGATCTGGCGGGCCTCGAGGAAGCCGAGGAGGTGGGCCTTGTCAAAGAGATTCTGGCCTACCCGGACCTGGTGGAGGGGAGTGGGGAAACCCTGGAACCGCACCGCCTCACCTGCTACTTGCAGGAGGTGGCGGGTCTTTTTCATGGTTATTACAATCGCACCCGGGTCGTCAGCGAGGATCCCGGCAAGACGGCCTGCCGCCTGTTCCTGGTTACGGGGATCCTCCAGATCCTGCGGGACGGCCTTGCCCTGCTGGGAGTTTCAGCGCCCCGTTCCATGTGAGATGCAGTTCTTTCCGGGGAGGATCCAGCCCGCCACCCTCGCGGATGCTTCCAACGTCCTGAAATCCCTTGACCTAACCTTAGTCCGCGAGTAAAATGAATCTCTTGACGCTGGCTTGACCGCCCCTGGGTGGCCGGAGGCGCGCAGTAAAGTCTCCCGTAGGCCCTTTCTTTATTTCCTCATCATGCATTTTGGGGGACGGTCCCAAAGCTTGGAGGGTTCCGTGTTTCGTTTTCAGAGAATTGATCGTTTGCCCCCCTATGTCTTCAGCGTCGTGGACGAACTGAAGTTAAAGGCCCGCCGCGCCGGCGACGATATCATCGACTTCGGTATGGGAAACCCCGATCAGCCCCCTCCCCCCCACATCATTCAGAAGCTGTGCGAGGCGGCCCAGAAGGAACACAACCACCGCTACTCGGCATCCCGCGGGATCACCCGCTTGCGTAAAGGGATTGCGGACTGGTACGGGCGCAACTTTGATGTAGATATCGATCCCGAGACAGAGGCGATTGCCACGATCGGCTCCAAGGAGGGGATTTCCCACTTGGCGCTGGCTACGGTAGGGCCCGGAGACCTGGTGCTGGTGCCCACGCCCACCTATCCCATCCACACCTACGGGGTGATCATCGCCAACGGCGACGTCGTCCACGTTCCTTTGCGCAACGGAGAGGATTTCCTGGGCAATCTTCTGGCCGCTTTCCGCAGTTTGTGGCCGCAACCGAAAATGCTCATCTTGAATTTCCCCCACAACCCCACCACCTCCTGCGTCGATCTCTCTTTCTTCGAAGAGATCGTGGCCTTTGCCCGCGAGCACAAATTGCTGGTCGTGCACGATTTTGCTTACGCGGATCTGGTCTTCGACGGCTATCGGGCCCCGAGCATGCTGCAGGTCAAGGGGGGGAAGGAGATCGGGGTCGAGTTTTTTACGCTCTCCAAGAGCTACAACATGCCGGGATGGCGGGTCGGGTTTGCGGTCGGCAACCGCGAGGTCATCGACGCGCTGCGGCGCATCAAGAGTTACCTGGATTACGGCATGTTTCAGCCCATTCAGATTGCCGGCATCATTGCTCTGGACAGCCCCCGGGAGCACGTGGAAGGGATCCGGGAACTCTACTGCCGGCGCAGGGATGTTCTGGTCGAGGGCCTCAACCGAATCGGCTGGCCCGTCGCCAAGCCCAAGGCCACCATGTTCGTGTGGGCGGAGATTCCGAAGATCCATCAGGGAATGGGCTCCCTGGAGTTTGCGAAATTTCTCATCAAAGAAGCCAAGGTAGCGGTGTCTCCCGGAATCGGGTTTGGGGAAGAGGGGGATCGCTACGTGCGCTTTGCCCTCGTGGAAAACGAGCACCGCACCCGTCAGGCGATCCGGGGTATCAAGAACATCTTGTAGAGCCGGGAAGGGTTTCATGGACGCGATTCACGTGGGGATCCTGGGTTTCGGCACCGTCGGCACCGGCACGGCGCAAATTCTCCTGGAAAACAAAGATCTGATCCTGCAGAGGCTGGGGGTGCCCGTGTGCCTGGCCAAGGTGGCGGACCGGGACCTGGAGCGCAAGCGCAATTATCCTCTACCCGACGGGGTATTTACCACCCGGGTGGAAGATGTGCTGGAGGATCCCTCGATTCACATCGTGGTGGAGCTCATCGGAGGGTTGGAGCCGGCCCTGTCCTTCATCCGGCGCGCCATTGCCGGCGGGAAGCATGTGGTCACGGCCAACAAGGCTCTTCTGGCCCACGCCGGCGCCCAGCTCTTCGGCGAAGCTGCCGCCCGGGGGGTTGAGATCGGCTTTGAGGCCAGCGTGGGGGGCGGGATTCCCATTATCCGGGCTCTCAAGGAGGGGTTTGCCGCAAACCAGATCCAGTCCATTTACAGCATCATTAACGGTACCGGCAACTACATCCTCTCCCGGATGACCAACGAGGGACGCAAGTTTGCTGACGTCTTGAAGGAAGCCCAGGAAAAGGGGTACGCCGAGAAGGACCCAACCCTGGATGTGGAGGGGATCGACTCGGCTCACAAGATCGCCATTCTCGCTTCTCTCGCCTTTGGCGTGACCGTGCCCCTGGAGTCCGTGTACACGGAGGGGATCACGCACATCGACCCACTGGACATCCAGTTTGCCCGGGAGTTCGGATTCAAGATCAAGCTCCTGGCCATCGCCAAGAATCACGGGGATCAGATCGAGGTCCGGGTGCACCCCACGATGCTGCCCTCCGAAAGCCCCATTGCCAAGGTGGATGGGGTCTTCAACGCGATCCAGGTCGAGGGCGACTGGGTAGGAAAGAACATGTTCATCGGCCGCGGAGCCGGAGCCTTGCCCACCGGCAGCGCGGTGGTCGGGGATATCGTAGACATCTCCCGCTCCCTGCTCAAGAGGGCCTGCGGGCGGGTCTCCCCCCTGTCCACTTTGCCCCGTTACGTGCGGCCCGCCCGGGTCAAGGCGATGGAGTCCATCAGCAGCGAATTTTATCTGCGCTGCTCCGCCCTGGACAAACCAGGGGTCATGGCAAAGATCTCCGGGGTCCTGGGACGGCACGGGATCAGCATCGCCTCGGTGATTCAGAAAGGGCGCCATGAGGAGCGGGCGGTCCCCGTGGTCTTCGTCACGCATAGCGCCCGCGAACAGGATGTGCGCGATGCTCTAGGGGAGATCGACCGGCTCGAGGTAGTGACCGAGAAGACCATGCTGGTTCGTCTGGAGAGCAGCGTTTAGAGTTTTCCGGCAGGATCGTTTCGGAGGGGGATTCGGGAGGAGCAAGATGGGGCTGGTTGTACAAAAGTACGGGGGCACCTCGGTGGGCAACGTGGCCCGGATTCGGGATGTGGCCAAGAAGGTGGTGGAGGCTCGGCGGGCAGGTGACGGTGTCGTGGTAGTGGTTTCCGCCATGGCCGGAGAGACCGACCGGCTCATCCGCCTGGCCCGTGAGGTGACCGAGAGACCCAACGCCCGGGAGATGGACATGCTCGTGTCCACGGGGGAGCAGGTCTCCATTGCCCTGCTGGCCATGGCCATCCAATCGCTGGGAGAGCTCGCCGAATCGTTCACCGGGGAGCAGGTGGGGATCCTGACGGACAGCGCGTACACCAAGGCCCGGATCAAGAAGATCTCGGCCGACCGCCTGCGTGAAGCCCTCAAGGAAGGAAAAATCGCCGTGGTGGCGGGCTTCCAGGGCGTAGACGAGCGCCGCAATGTGACCACCCTGGGGCGCGGCGGGTCCGATACCACCGCCGTGGCCATGGCGGTCGCCCTGCAGGCGGATCGCTGTGAAATCTATACGGATGTGGACGGAGTTTATACGGCGGACCCGAGCATCGTGCCCGATGCGCGCCGGCTTGACAAGGTCTCTTACGAGGAGATGCTGGAGCTGGCCAGCATGGGAGCCAAGGTTTTGCAGACCCGCTCCGTCGAGTTCGCCAAAAAATATGAGATGCCGATTTTGGTAAAATCCACTTTTATGGGAGGTCAGGGGACATTGGTGACGAGAGAAGATCAAGACATGGAGCAGGTGGTGGTCTCCGGGGTCGCCTATGCGAAGGATCAAGCCAAGGTGACCGTGGTCGGAGTTCCGGATCGTCCCGGCATTGCCGCCAAGATTTTTGGACGCATTGCTGAGGAGAACATCGTGGTCGATATGATCATCCAAAACGTGAGCGAAAGGGGCCTCACGGACATCTCCTTCACCGTGCCCAAGTCGGATGCGATCCAGGCGCTGGAAATCGTCAAAGAGGTGGCGACGGAAATCGGGGCCCAGGAGGTAACCCTGGACGACCGGATTGCCAAGGTCTCCATCGTGGGCGTCGGGATGAGGGGGCACTCGGGGGTGGCCAGCCAGATGTTTCAAGCCCTGGCTCGGGAGAACATCAACATCATGATGATCAGCACCTCGGAGATCAAGGTGTCCTGTGTCATTGAAGCGAAGTACGCAGAGCTGGCCGTGCGGGTTCTCCATGATGCCTTCGGGCTTGGCGAAGGACGCCCGGAGGTTAAGGAGGTCTAGGATGACCGGGATGGGCCTCCGGAGAGAGGGGGGAAGTTAGGATGAGGAAGGTGAAAGTCTACGACACGACCCTGCGCGATGGCACGCAAGGGGAAGAAATCGCCTTCACGGTGGAAGACAAGGTGCGGATTGCCCAGAAGCTGGATGAGCTGGGGATCCATTACATCGAGGGGGGCTGGCCAGGATCCAACCCCAGGGACATTGAATTCTTTGCAAAGATCAAGGGCGTGCGTCTCAGACACGCCAAGGTGAGCGCTTTCGGCAGCACCCGCAGGGCCCGGACCCGACCTGCCGACGACCCCAACATCCAGGCGCTTCTGGAAGCCGGGACTTCCGTGGTCACCATCTTCGGCAAGAGCTGGGACCTGCACGTGCGGGACGCGCTGCGGGTCTCTCTGGATGAGAATGTGGCCATGATCCAGGACTCCGTGCGCTTTCTCAAAGGGAGGGTCGACGAGGTCATCTACGACGCCGAGCATTTCTTCGACGGTTACAAGCGGAACCCCGAGTACGCCCTGAGAACCGTGCGGGCGGCGGGAGAAGCCGGCGCCGATTGCATCGTGCTGTGCGATACCAACGGCGGCACCCTCCCTGTGGAGCTCATGGAGATCTTCAAGAAGGTCAGAGCCGAGTTCAAACATCCCCTGGGGATTCACACGCATAACGACGCCGAGGTGGCTGTGGCCAATACGATATGCGCCGTGGCCATGGGGGCGGAGCAGGTCCAGGGGACCATGAACGGCTTTGGCGAGCGCTGCGGCAACGCCAATCTGTGCTCGATCATCCCCAACCTCGTGTTGAAGATGGGGATCCAGTGCGTTTCCAACGAGCAGCTCCGGCAGCTCCGCAATGTGTCCCGGTTCATCTACGAGCTTGGCAACTTGAAGCCCTGGACGCACCAGCCCTACGTGGGCAAGAGTGCTTTTGCCCACAAGGGGGGCGTGCACGTCCACGCGGTGCAGCGCAACCCGGAGACCTACGAGCACATCCGGCCGGAACTGGTGGGAAACCGGCAAAGGGTTCTGATCTCCGACCTCTCGGGGAAAAGCAACGTCGTCTACAAGGCCGAGGAGTTCAACATCGATTTTGGCAAGGATGAAGCGGCTGCCCATCGCATTTTGGCCGCACTGAAGGATCTGGAGAACAAGGGGTACCAGTACGAGGGGGCGGAAGGATCCTTTGAGCTGCTGATGAAAGAGGCTCTGGGAAAGCGCCGGAAGTTTTTTGACCTGCAGGGCTTCCGGGTCATCGTGGAGAAGCGCAACGAAAAAGAAGAGCCCCACTGCGAGGCCACCATCATGCTCCGGGTGGATGGAGTGACCGAGCATACGGCCGCGGTGGGAAACGGTCCCGTGAACGCGTTGGACAATGCCGTGCGGAAAGCTCTGGAGACCTTCTACCCCGGTCTCTCGGAGATGGAGCTCTTGGATTACAAGGTGCGCATCTTGGATGAACACAAAGGGACTCAGGCCGTGACCCGCGTCCTCATCGAGTCCGGGGACAAGGCGAGCAAGTGGGGAACGGTCGGGGTGTCCCCGAACATCATCGAGGCGAGCTGGCAGGCGCTGCTGGACAGCATCGAGTTTAAACTGCATCGGGATGCAGAGGGCAAGTCCCCCAAGAGCAATGGGACCGTCCCGAAGAGGAAGACCTCTTCCCGGCCCAGGCGTGGGGTCGCGAGCCACCTGAGTAGGGAGGCGGAGAAGGTAGCCAAGTGACTTTCCAGGAATTGATTCTCGCCCTGCAATCCTTCTGGGCCGTCAAAGGCTGCATCCTGCAGCAGCCTTACGATATCGAAGTCGGCGCCGGGACCATGAACCCTGCCACCTTCTTGCGGGTCTTGGGACCCGAACCCTGGAAGGTGGCCTACGTTGAACCCTCGCGCCGCCCCACGGATGGCCGCTACGGCGAGAACCCCAACCGGCTGCAGCACTACTACCAGTTCCAGGTGATCCTGAAGCCTTCACCCATCGACTCCCAGGATCTCTACCTGGAGAGCCTGATGAGCTTCGGGATTGATCCCCGGGCTCACGATATCCGTTTCGTGGAGGACGATTGGGAATCCCCGACGCTGGGGGCCTGGGGGCTAGGCTGGGAGGTCTGGTTGGACGGTATGGAGATTACCCAGTTCACTTATTTCCAGCAGGCCGGGGGCATCGACCTGAAGCCGGTCTCCTTGGAGCTGACCTACGGGATTGAACGCATCGCCATGTACCTGCAGGGGGTGGACAACGTCTACGACCTAGAATGGGCCCCCGGCATCACCTACGGGGACGTTCACCATCGCAGCGAGGTGGAGTTTTCCCGCTACAACTTCGAGGCAGCCGACATCGACATGCACTTCCAGACCTTCAGTCTTTACGAGAAGGAAGGTCTGCGCCTCATTGAGCACAGGCTCACGTTGCCGGCGTATGACTGCTGCCTGAAATGCTCTCACCTCTTCAACGTACTTGACGCCCGGGGGGCCATGAGTGTTTCCGAGCGCGCCTCCTACATCGGGCGGGTGCGGCGTCTGGCGAACTTGTGCGCCACGGGATACTTGCAGACCCGGGAAGAGATGGGCTTTCCCCTGCTGAACCGATCAGGGAAAGGAGCGCTGTGAGCGCCGACCTGCTGCTGGAAATTGGCACCGAAGAAATCCCCTCGCTCTATCTCCCTGCGCTCGTGGAGCAGATCCGGGAGCGCACGAGCACTCTGCTGAGCCAGGCGCGTCTCGCCTGCGCCGCCATCATCCCGATGGGGACTCCCCGCCGGATCACCCTCTGGGTGAAAGATCTGGCCGAAACACAGGAAAGCTTGCGGACCAAGGTTTTCGGCCCGCCGCGGCAGGCGGCCATGGACGCGAGCGGCCGCCCTACTCAGGCGGCCGTCGGCTTTGCGCGAGGACAGGGGGTCCCCGTTGATGCTTTGCAGGTCGAATCCACTCCCAAAGGGGATTACGTCTTTGTCTTGAAAGAGGAGAAAGGACGGCCGAGCCGCGAGGTCCTGGCCGGGCTATTGCCGCAATGGATCTCCTCCTTGTTTTTTCCTAAAACCATGCGCTGGGGGGATGGGTCCTTCCGTTTTGTGCGACCGGTTCACTGGATCCTGGCCCTTTTGGGGCCGGAGGTGATCCCCTTTGAGATTGACGGGATTCGCAGCGGAAACCAGACCTACGGCCACCGCTTCTTGAGCCGGGGGCCCGTGGTCGTTTCCAGCCCGGATCAATACCTGCGGGTGCTGCGGGATTCCCAGGTGATCGTCGATCCGGAAGAGCGCCGGAAACTGGTGGCGCGCCAGGTTCTCGATGCGGCCTCCCGGGAGGGGGGAACCCCTCTTGAGGACGAAGGCCTGCTCAATACCGTCACATTTCTCGTGGAGATTCCCACGGCCATCGCGGGCCATTTTAAGCCCCAGTACCTCTCTCTTCCCAAGGAAGTCCTGATCACGGCCATGGTCAAGCATCAGCGCTATTTCCCCGTGGAAAACCCGGCCGGGGAGCTGCTTCCATGCTTTGTGGCGGTGGCCAACACGGCGACCACGGATCCCCAGGCGCAACAAACGATCCGAGCGGGGAATGAGAGGGTGCTGCAGGCGCGGCTGGCCGATGCCAGCTTCTTTTTTCAGGAAGATACCCGCAAACCCCTGGAGGGTTATCTGCCGGGTCTGGCCCGGGTGGTCTTTCAGGAAAAGCTCGGTACGCTCCAGGAAAAGGTGAGCCGGATTGCATCTCTCGTGTCGAGATGGGCGGTCTCCTTCGCTGAGGATGTAAAAAAAGTGGCTGTGCGGGCTGCTCAGCTTTGCAAGGCTGATCTTCTCAGCCAGATGGTTTATGAGTTTCCCGAGCTGCAAGGGGTGATGGGGCGCGAGTATGCCCGCAAGTCAGGGGAGCGCGAAGAAGTCGCGCTGGCCATTTTCGAACACTATCTGCCCCGCTTCCCCGGGGACCAGATCCCCAAGTCGGCGCCGGGATGTCTCGTGGGTCTTGCGGATCGGTTGGATACACTGGTTGGATACTTCGGAGTGGGACTCGTGCCCAGCGGCTCGGAAGATCCCTTTGCCCTACGGCGGCAGGCCCAAGGGATCATCGCCATCCTGCAGGGTGGCAACCTACGCCTGGACCTGGGCCCGCTGCTCAAGGATGCTTTGGATCTGCTCAAGGGCAAGATCACGGCGCCTGGGGACCAGGTACGGGAAGATGTCGTCTCCTTCCTGCGCCAGAGGCTCTTTGGGAATTACATGGCCCAAGGTCATCCGAGCGATGTGGTCAATGCGGTTCTTGCCGCAGGGTGGTCGGATCTCGTTCCGCTCACCGGCAAGATCGACGCGCTGAGCCGCTTTAAGACCCACCCGGAGTTTGAAGCTCTCTTCTTGACTTCGAAGCGCCTTCTCAACATTACGCGCAGTGCTCCTCCACCAGCGGGACAGGATCTGGGGCAATCTCTGCTCGTCCGTGAGGATCTGTTTGTCCAGCCGGAGGAGCGGGAGCTTTTTGATTTGGCCATGAAACTTGGGAATGAAATACAGCAGGAGATGGGAGTGGGAGACTTCGCGGCGGTGCTTGATTTGCTTCGGCAATTGAGGGGGCCGGTGGATCGCTTTTTTACGGCTGTAATGGTGATGGTGGAAGACCAGCAGATGAAGCAAAACCGCCTTGCCTTGCTGCGGCAAGTGGCGGGGCTTTTTGCGGCGATAGCGGATTTTTCCCAATTGGTATTGTCGGACCCGGCTCGCAAAGGAGCGGCGTAGGGGGAGACGGCCGACGGCAGTCCTGCAACAGGAGGGGTTTCATGTCGAAGAAATACACCTACTTTTTCGGGAACAGGGCGGCCGAGGGCGCTGCCGATATGAAAAACCTCCTGGGTGGCAAGGGGGCAAACCTGGCCGAGATGACGAACCTGGGCATCCCCGTACCCCCGGGATTCACGATCAGCACAGAGGCCTGCGCGTACTTTTACGAGAACGGGAGGGCGCATCCCCCGGGGCTCTGGGACGAAGTCCTGGAGAATTTGAAGAAGGTCGAGGCGGCCATGGGCTCGCGGTTTGGCGATCCGGGTAACCCGCTGTTGCTTTCGGTGCGGTCCGGAGCCAGAGTGTCGATGCCCGGGATGATGGACACGGTGCTGAACCTGGGGCTCAACGACTCCACCTTGCAAGGGCTCGCCAAACGAGCCGGGAACGAGCGCTTTGCATTTGACAGCTACCGGCGCTTCATCAATATGTTCGGCGATGTCGTTTTGGGGATGAAGCACAGCGACTTTGAAGAGATTCTTCATGGCAAGAAGAAGGCGCTGGGGGTGAAGCTCGATACGGATCTCGAGGTCGAAGCACTCAAAGAGCTGGTGGCTGCCTACAAGGAGAAGGTGCGCGCTGCCATTGGTCAAGATTTTCCTACGGACCCTCTCGAACAACTGAAAATGGCCATTGACGCGGTCTTTGCATCCTGGAATACCCCGCGGGCCGTTACTTATCGCAAGATCCACGGGATCCCACACAACTGGGGTACGGCGGTTAATGTGCAGGCCATGGTTTTCGGCAACCTGGGCGAGACCTCAGCCACTGGGGTGGCCTTCACCCGGGACCCGGGGACCGGCGACAAGCGCTTCTTCGGTGAGTTCCTGATCAATGCCCAGGGCGAGGACGTGGTGGCGGGAATCCGCACCCCGATGGCAATTTCCGAGCTCAAACAAAAGATGCCCGGGCTCTACAAGGAGCTGGAAAAGATTTATCGGAGTCTCGAGACTCACTACCGGGACATGCAGGATATCGAATTTACCATCCAGGAGGGCCGGCTGTTCATGCTCCAGACCCGCAGCGGCAAGCGGACGGCTGCCGCCGCTGTGCGGATCGCCGTGGAGATGGTGAAGGAGGGGCTGATTTCGCGGGAGACGGCCTTGCTCCGGATCGAGCCCGAGCAGCTCGATCAGCTCCTTCATCCCACCGTGGATCCGAAAGCCAAGGTGACCGTTCTCGCCAAGGGCCTGCCGGCTTCTCCGGGGGCTGCCGTGGGCAAAGTGGTCTTTACAGCAGAGGAAGCCGAACGCCAGGCTGTAAAGGGAGAAAAAGTTGTCCTGGTCCGTGAGGAGACCTCGCCCGAGGACATTGGGGGGATGAACGCTGCTCAGGGGATCCTCACCGCACGGGGAGGAATGACCTCCCACGCGGCTGTGGTGGCCCGGGGGATGGGGAAATGTTGCGTGGCCGGCGTTGGCGATATCCGCATCGATGAGAAGAAAAAACAGTTCAACGTGAAGGGGGTCACGGTCAAAGAAGGTAATTTTATCACTCTGAACGGGAGCACGGGGGAGGTTCTCGATGGGAAAGTGAATCTGGTGCAACCCGAGCTGGGACAAAACTTTGCCACTTTGATGGAATGGGCAGACGCCGTGCGCACGTTGAAGGTCAGAACGAACGCCGACACCCCTCACGATGCCCAGGTGGCCAGGGATTTCGGCGCGGAGGGGATCGGACTGTGCCGCACGGAACACATGTTCTTTGAAGGCAACCGGATTGAAGCCGTGCGGGAAATGATTGTGGCCGGGGACACGGCAGGACGCCGGGCGGCGCTGGCCAAGATCCTCCCCATGCAGAAAGGGGATTTCAAGGAGATCTTCCGGGTGATGAAGGATCTCCCCGTGACCATCCGCCTCCTCGATCCACCACTGCACGAATTCCTGCCGCACACGGACCGGGAGATTGAAGATCTCTCCAAGCAGATGGGCGTGTCGGCGGAGGCGTTGCGAAACAAGGTGAGCAGCCTGAGGGAGTTCAACCCGATGCTCGGGCACCGGGGCTGCCGGCTGGGGATCAGCTTTCCGGAGATCTATGAAATGCAGGCCCAGGCCATCTTTGAGGCGGCCTGCGAGCTAGCCGCGGTGGGGTTCTCCATTGTGCCCGAGGTTATGATTCCCCTGGTGGGCCACGTCAACGAGCTTTCGATCATTAAAGAGCAGGTCATTCAAGTGGCCGATCGAGTCATGAAGGACAAGGGGGTAAAGATCAAGTACCTCATCGGAACCATGATCGAGCTGCCTCGCGCCTGCCTCACGGCCGATCAGATCGCCCGGGACGCGGAGTTTTTCTCCTTCGGGACCAACGACTTGACCCAAACGGTTTTCGGGCTTAGCCGGGACGATGCCGGTACGTTCCTCCCCTACTACGTCGATCAGCGGATCCTCCCCGATGACCCCTTCGTGGTCATCGACCGGCAAGGGGTGGGAGCCTTGATGTCGATCGCGGTCGAAAAAGGACGCCGGACCCGGCCCGACTTGAAGCTGGGAATCTGCGGGGAACACGGTGGGGAACCCAGTTCGGTTGAGTTCTGCCACCTGTTGGGCCTGGAATACGTGAGCTGCTCCCCGTTCCGGGTTCCCATTGCCCGGCTGGCGGCCGCGCAGGCTGCTTTGAAACAGAGTGGGAAGGAAGCCATTCCGGAACGCGACGTCTAACGGAGCACTTCCTGCCTTGCCCACTCCCATCTCTGGAAGCGGCTCCATAGGAAAGGGGCCGCTTCCCGCCCTTCGCTTCCGCACCCACTTCGTGGGTACCCGCGCTTTGCGGGTGTTCCGTTGCTCCCGGCAGTTGCGCTCAGGACGGGAAAGTCGGCCCCCTCGGAAGAAGACTACCATGTAGGGGCACCCCTGCGCCTGCCTGTGCGTGTCCTGCCTGTGCCGCCACGGCAGACAGGTCCGCACGCAGACAGGTGGGTGCCCACACAGCTAAGGTTCCACCTTGACAAGCACTTCCGGGCGCCGGCGGTATAGCCCGCGACTCCCGTCAGAACTCGGTTCTGGCGGGACTGAGCCGGTGAAATTCCG
Organism: Candidatus Tectimicrobiota bacterium; assembly: GCA_016193065.1. GTDB lineage: Bacteria > JACPSX01 > JACPSX01 > JACPSX01 > JACPSX01 > JACPSX01. The sequence goes on from JACPSX010000032.1 coordinate 27,075, forward strand.
GAGCCGACAGTGAAAGCCTGGATGGAAGAACGGTGGGAAAAAGTCCAACGGACATATGTGTCTGTCTACCCGAAGGTTGGTCTCTTCGGGATTTTTTTTGCGCGTGAACGATGAAGGATATATGAGACAGGCTCTGACGTTGGCCCGGAATGGACTGGGTCTTACGAATCCCAATCCCTTGGTCGGCGCCGTCATTGTCCGCGATGGCGAGGTCGTGGGCAGCGGGTATCACCAGCGAGCGGGGTTGGAGCATGCCGAAATCCTGGCTCTGCGGATGGCCGGGGAGGCGGCGCGGGGAGCGACCCTCCACGTGAACCTTGAGCCTTGCTGCCACTCGGGAAAGACCCCGCCCTGCACCCGGGCGCTCATTGCTGCCGGCCTAAAGCGGGTTGTGGCAGGAATGGAAGACCCAAATCCTCTCGTGGCCGGCAAAGGGATTCGCGAGTTGCGGGAGGCCGGGATCGAGGTAACGGTGGGAATCCTGGAAGGGGAATGCCGCCAGCTCAACGAGGCTTTCATCAAGTATATCTCCACGGGTTCCCCTTTCGTCACGGCGAAAGTCGCCATGACCCTGGACGGCAAGATCGCCACTCGCACGGGCGAATCCCGCTGGATCACAGGAGAGGAAGCCCGGCGGAGGGCCCATCAGATGCGCAGTGAGGCGGACGCCGTCCTGGTCGGGAGCCGCACGGTTCAGGTCGATGATCCTGAACTGACGGTCCGCCTCCCCGGCCGGACTTGGCCCCGCCAGCCACTTCGAGTTATACTGGACTCTAAGTTATCCATCCCATTGTCATATAAAGTATTTTGTGATGGAGGGGGCACACTGGTCGTAGGCACCGATCAGGCTTCGGCGGGGCGGCTGAGGAGCCTGGAAGAGAAAGGGATTTCCGTGCTCATTCTCCCTTCCCGGGGTGGCCGGGTGGATCTCTCGGCCCTCGTCCGGGAGTTGGGGCGGCGTACGGTCAGCCATCTCTTGATCGAAGGAGGGGGAGAAGTCATTGGTGATGCCTTAAGCATGGGAGTTGTCGACAAGATGGTCTTCTTTATCGCTCCCAAGATTCTGGGAGGGAGGGAGGCCGTGCCCGCCGTCGGTGGCCCCGAGCTGGATCGTCTTGCGGAGGCCCGCTCGTTGAGCGATGTGATGGTGGAGCGAGTTGGAGAAGACATCCTGGTTTCCGGCTACTTCCGGCCATCGGCGACCGTGGGGGTTCATTAAGATGTTTACGGGGATTATCGAAGAGGTGGGCACGGTGGAGCGGCTCACGCTCACGGGACAGACCGCGGTTTTGCAGGTGAAATGCCAGCGGATCTTCACTGACCTCAAAGCCGGGGACAGCATTGCGGTGAACGGGGTCTGCTTAACAGCGGTTTCCGTTTCTTCCCACGGTTTCGCAGCAGACACCTCGGCGGAGACCCTGCGTAAAACGAATCTGGGGCGGCTGAGGCCCGGGGAAACGGTCAATCTGGAGCGGCCCCTGCGCCTGGGGGCCCGCATTGGAGGGCACCTGGTGAGCGGGCATGTGGACGGGGTCGGGAGGTTGCTGGGAATTGTCCCCGAGGGGGATTCCTACCGGTTCCAATTTGAACTTCCCGCCCAGTTGGATCGTTATGTGGTGCTGGAAGGCTCCATCGCCGTGGATGGCATCAGTCTTACCGTGGCCCGCCTGCAGCCTGGTTCTTTTGAGGTGGCCGTGATCCCGTTCACACTGCGGGAAACCAATCTCGGAAGGAGGAAGCCGGGGGATCAAGTAAATCTGGAAGTGGATATGCTTGGCCGCTATGTGGAGAAGCTCCTAGCCCATAGTCGACCGAAGACGGAGCCAGAGGGGGTGAGCAAGGAACTATTAAGTAATTACGGGTTTTTAGGAGAGGAAGGTTAAGGTAATGGCTGAGGTTCGTTTCAATACGATTGAGGAGGCAATTGAAGACATTCGCCTCGGGAAGATGATCATCCTGGTGGACGATGAGGACAGGGAAAACGAGGGGGACCTGACCATTGCGGCGGAAAAGGTGACTCCGGAGGCGATTAATTTCATGGTCATGTATGGCCGGGGTCTGGTCTGTCTGGCTCTCAATCCCGAGCGGGTGGAGGAGCTCCGGCTGCCGCCGATGGCCAACGACAACACTTCTCCCTTGGGGACGGCCTTCACAGTCTCCGTCGAGGCGAAGCATGGGGTAACGACCGGAATCTCAGCCGCAGACCGGGCGACGACCATTTTAGCTGCAATCCACCCGGATACCCGTCCTGAAGATCTGACCCGGCCCGGGCATGTCTTTCCTCTGAAAGCCCGCCAGGGTGGAGTTCTGGAGCGGGCCGGCCAGACGGAGGGTTCCGTCGATCTGGCCCGGCTGGCCGGCCTCTATCCCGCCGCGGTGATCTGCGAGATCATGAACGATGACGGGACCATGGCACGAGTGCCACAGCTCATGGAGTTTGCCCGCAAACAGCAGATCAAGATCGCTACCATAAAGGATCTCATCCATTACCGCATGAAGCGGGAGACCTTCGTGAGGCGCGCCGTGGAAACCCGCATTCCCACGGAATACGGGGTCTTCAATCTGGTGGCCTTCGAGAACCTTCTGGACGACCAGATTCACGTCGCGCTGACCATGGGATCCATCTCCCCGGAAACTCCCACCCTTGTCCGGGTGCACTCCCAGTGCGTTACCGGGGACATTTTCGGTTCGCACCGGTGCGACTGCGGGGAACAGCTCCACGCAGCTATGGAGATGATCGCCGCCGAGGGGAAAGGAGTGCTTCTCTACCTGCACCAGGAGGGTCGTGGGATCGGCCTCCTGAACAAGCTCAAGGCGTACTCCTTGCAAGATCAGGGCAGGGACACGGTCCAGGCCAATCTCGATCTGGGTTTTAAACCCGATTTGCGGGAGTACGGCATGGGGGCTCAGATGCTCGCTGCTCTGGGTTTGGGGAAGATCCGTCTCATGACCAACAACCCGCGCAAAATTGTGGGACTGGATGGATATGGTTTGGAGGTCGTGGAGCGCGTGCCCCTGGAGATTCCTCCTTCCCAGGACAATCTGCGCTATCTGAAGACGAAAAAGGAAAAGCTCGGGCATCTGTTCTCAAACCTGGGGTAAGCCCCACAGCGGGAGGGTCCGATATGCCCAACATCTATGAGGGGAAGCTGAGAGGGGAAGGACTGAGATTTGGCATCGTGGTCAGCCGCTTTAATGAGTTTATAACCGGTCGCCTCCTCACGGGAGCTCTGGACGCTCTCTTCCGGAGCGGAGTTGTGGACAAGGATGTGGATGTGGTGAAAGTTCCCGGCTCTTTTGAAATCCCCTTCATGGCCCGCAAGCTCGGCCTGTCCAAGCACTATGATGCCGTCATCTGCCTGGGAGCCTTGATCCGGGGGGATACCCCTCATTTCGAGTACCTTGCCGCCGAGGTGACCAAGGGCGTCGCCAGCGCCGCCATGGAGGTCGGGGTGCCCATGATTTTCGGGGTACTCACCACCGATAATCTGGAACAGGCCATCCAGCGCGCCGGGAGCAAGGAAGGGAACAAGGGGTGGGAATCTGCCCTGTCTGCCATTGAAATGGTCAATTTACAAAGGGAACTGGGGAGCAAGAAGTAGCATGGGGAAGAGACGGAAAGCCCGCGAGGCGGCTTTGCAAGCTCTCTATCAGGCCGATGTGACTTGGGAAGATAAGGGGGTTGAGCGGGCCGTATTGCTGGCGCGAGCAGGCCCCTTGGGTGAGGAGATGGATACCTTCACCGCTGAACTGGTGGATGGTACCTTGGCGCACAAGGAGGAAATCGACCGGGAAATCGGGCGCTGCAGCGAACACTGGACCCTGGACCGAATGGGGGTCGTGGACCGCAACATCCTCCGCTTTGCCGCCTATGAACTCATGTTTCGCAACGACATTCCCGCCAGCGTCACGATTAACGAGGCCGTCGAGATCGCCAAGAAGTTCGGTTCCGAGGAATCCTCGATGTTTATCAACGGCATTCTGGACCGGATCCGAAGGGAATGCCAAAGGGACGCATGAAATTTTTCCTCTACCCCGCGGAGCTCACTCAAGCAAACTGTGAGCTTGTCTTCCTGCCGCTGTTCCAGGATCAAATTCCACTGAAGGGGGAGATCGGGTTTTTCGATTGGTATTTGGACGGCCGGATTTCGCGGCTCCTCCGGCAGGGGAAACTCAAGGGGACCTTTGGCGAGTCCGGCTTGCTGCATGGGGCCGGGAAATTCCAGGTCGAGAAAGTCCTGGTGATCGGCCTGGGAGAGAGCTGGGGGTTGGCCAAGCGTGCCGAGCCCGTCTCCTCCCTGGTCGTGGATGTGATCTCCAAGCTGAAAGTATCCCACTTCGCCATGGCGATTCCGGGCCGGCTCCTCCCCCATCAGGACTATGAGAATCTGGCTGCTCAAGTCATCCAGGGGCTGGCAGACAGCGGAGGCCACCGCCAGTTCCCCCAGGTCATTGAGATCTATGAGCCGGACCGCAGGTTTTTCCAGTACCTCTCCACTTACTTCTCAGACCAGGTGGGGAACTGGGGCCCCGACATCACTTACGAGACCCGTGGGGCAACCGGTCCTTCCAGCAGCGGTGCATGAGAATCGGCATCTTCTCCGACGTTCACGGCAATCTGGAAGCGCTCCTGGTCGTGCTGGCCGGCCTGGAAGCGGAAAAAGTGGAGCGCCGGGCCTGCCTGGGGGATCTCGTGGGCTACGGCCCGGATCCCGGGGCCTGCATGGACCTGATTCGCCAACGCGCGGACGTGGTCCTGGCCGGAAACCACGACCACGCAGTTCTGGGGCTCACAGATATTTCTCTCTTTAATCCGTATGCACGGACCGCCGTCCTTTGGACCCGAAGCCAGTTGACCCCGGCGGAGACTTCCTACCTGGCGGGTCTTCCCGTTTCTTGTTCTTGGGAGGGCCTGTGCCTGGCACACTCCTCGCCGTGTGAGCCTGCAATGTGGCACTATGTCTTCTCGCTGGAAGAGGCGGAGACGAATTTCCACTGCTTCCGGGAGCCGATCTGTTTCGTGGGCCATTCCCATTCTCCCGCATTCTTTGTCCAAGAGGAGCCGGGCCGTGTGGTTTGCCGGCAGGCCACCCGGCTCGATATCGAGAAGGGCAAGCGTTACCTGATCAATGTGGGGAGCGTGGGCCAGCCCAGGGATGGGGACCCTCGTGCCGGTTATTTGATTTACGACACGGACGCTGCCCGGATCGAGTTGAAACGGGTCGCATACGATGTCGCCGCAACTCAGGCAAAGATGGCGCGGGCCGGCCTCCCCCGGTTTCTCATCGAGCGCTTGGCTGTCGGGCACTAGGGATTGCGGGAAGGTGTTACCAACCTGCCGCTTCATGTCGTGCACGCAAACGATGGATCACAAGATGACAGAGGTTCGCCTGTCCTAGTTTCTGAGGGGTTGGCACACGGGCGAGGTCCTCGGGGGCGCCCCCTTGGGCTCCCGGAGAGCTTGCGACGAGAGATTTGCCGGCCGGATTGAGTATTCTGTACCTCGCAACCTCTCAGATCGCCTGCGGGGGCCACCCCCTCGGACCAAGATGACTAGCCCGCAGACCCGTTCGTGATTCCGCAGGCATACACTGGAGGTGGTAAGATCACAGTGGGAGTTGAGAAAGCGGGAGGTTTGTGCTAATCTGCATAATTTAAATAGCTTGGGCAGTGGAATGCAGGGGACACGGAAAATGCAGAAAGGATAGTTGGCAGGGATGGAAGAACATTACGATCCCCAGGAAATCGAGCTCAAGTGGCAGAAGCGCTGGGAGGAGAAAAACCTCTTTCGCGTCACGGAAGCAGCCGGGAAGCCAAAGTACTACCTTCTCGAGATGTTTCCCTACCCTTCGGGGAAAATCCACATGGGGCACGTGCGCAATTACTCGATCGGGGACGTGTTGGCGCGCAGCTTGCGCATGAAGGGAGTGAACGTTTTGCACCCCATGGGCTGGGATGCCTTCGGCCTGCCGGCGGAAAATGCCGCCATCCAGCACAATACTCACCCGGCCCGCTGGACTTTCGACAACATTCGCACGATGCGCGCTCAGCTCAAACGCCTGGGGCTCAGCTATGACTGGGAGCGAGAGGTAGCTTCCTGCCATCCGGGATACTACCGATGGACCCAGTGGCTTTTCCTCAAAATGCTGGAGCGGGGATTGGCGTACCGGAAAATGGCTCTGGTCAACTGGTGCGGTTCCTGCCAGACGGTCCTCGCCAACGAGCAGGTGGAAGGGGGGTGCTGCTGGCGCTGCGGGGAGCCTGTGGGTGAAAAAGAGGTAGAGGGATGGTTTCTGAAGATCACGGACTACGCTGAGCGCCTTCTCCAGGGGTGCGACAAGCTTGCGGAGGGCTGGCCCGAGCGGGTGCTGGTCATGCAGCGGAACTGGATCGGCAAGAGCTTTGGGGCCGAAGTTTCCTTCCCCGTGGAGGGAGCCGCCGCAGAGATCCGGATCTTTACGACCCGTTCCGACACTCTCTACGGGGCGACTTTCATGATCCTGGCGCCTGAGCATCCCCTGGTCAAGCGGCTTGTGGCGGGTACTGCTCAGGAAGCTGCGGTCCTGGAGTTTGTGCGACAGGTGGCCCGGGAGGACCGACTGCTGCGCGGCGCCGAGACGACCGAGAAACGGGGGGTTTTTACCGGCCGTTGCGCCATCAACCCTCTGACCGGAAAACCCATTCCCATTTGGGTGGCCAATTACGTCTTGATGGAGTACGGCACCGGGGCCATCATGGCGGTGCCCGCTCATGACCAGCGGGATCTGGAATTTGCCCGCAAGTACGCTCTCCCGGTGCGCGTCGTCATCTATCCCCGGCAGGGGGAAATTGATGAGAAAACGATGACCGAGGCGTATGTGGAGGCGGGCTATCTGGTGAATTCGGGACGGTTCAACGGTCTTGGCAACGAAGAGGCCCAAGGGAAAATCATCGCCTACCTGGAGGAGAAAAAAATCGGCCGCGGAGCCGTCAATTACCGCCTGCGCGACTGGGGGATCTCGCGGCAACGCTACTGGGGTTGCCCGATTCCCGTAGTCTATTGCCAGGAGTGTGATGTCATCCCCGTCCCTTACGAAGATTTGCCGGTGATTCTGCCGCTTGATGTCCCCGTGACGCCAGAAGGGGGCTCTCCGCTGGGCCGAGACAGCCGCTTCGTGGAGAGCTCCTGCCCCCGTTGCGGTGGCCGGGCCCGGCGGGAAACGGATACGATGGACACGTTTATCTGCTCCTCCTGGTATTTTGACCGCTACACCTCCCCCCGTTTTGAAGAAGGACCCGTGGATCCCAAAGCGATCCGCTACTGGATGCCGGTCGACCAGTACATCGGCGGCATCGAACATGCCGTCCTGCATCTGTTGTACGCCCGGTTTTTCACCATGGTTCTCAAGGACATGGGTCTGATCCACGTGGAGGAACCGTTTCAGCGGCTCCTGACCCAGGGGATGGTGATCAAGGACGGGGCCAAGATGGCCAAGTCCAAGGGGAACGTGGTCGATCCCGACGCAATCATCCGCCGTTATGGTGCCGACACTGCCCGCCTCTTCATCCTGTTTGCCGCGCCTCCGGAAAAAGATCTGGAATGGAGCGATCAGGGGGTGGAGGGGAGCCACCGGTTTCTGCAGCGGCTCTGGCGCCTGGTGCAGCAGCATCGGGAGCGCCTGGCCGGGGTGAACCTCCCCTGCGATGGAGCCGGAAGCCTTCCGGAGCCGCTGCGGCAGTTGCGCCGCCGCACTCATCTGACCGTGAAACGGGTGACGGAAGATCTCGGGGATCGGTTTCACTTCAACACTGCCCTGAGCGCCATCATGGAGCTGGTCAACGATCTGTACCGCTTCGACGTCGAGGCCCAGAATTCCCCGGCGGCCGCCGGCGTTTTGCGGGAGGCCCTGGAGATCTGCCTGCAGCTCCTGTCGCCGTTTGCACCGCACCTGGCCGATGAGCTCTGGGAGCAACTGGGACACACGTCCTGCCTTATCGAACATCCCTGGCCCACCTGGGATCCGGCCTGCATCGAGGCTCAAGAGCACTTGATCGTGGTCCAGGTAAACGGCAAGGTGCGCGGGAAGTTGACGATCAGACCGGGAACCCCGGAAGAGGAGATCCGGCGCCTGGCCCTGGAAAACGACCGGGTGCAGCGCTGGACCGCGGGGAAAGAGGTGAAGAAGATCGTGGTGGTTCCCGAGAAGCTCGTGAACGTGGTGGTGGCATGAGCCGGCCAAAAGCTCTTGTGCGGGCGGTGCCGCTGTTGGTCCTGCTGTTGGCAGGGTGCGGGTACCAACTGGTGGGCAAAGCCCGCAGCCTTCCTCCCGACATTCAAAAGGTGGCCATCGTCCAGTTCGAAAATCACTCCCAGAAACCCGGGGTGGAGCGCACCCTCACCGACGCGGTGAAAGAGGAATTCATTGCCGACGGCCGCCTGACCCTGACGTCCGGAGAAACCGCCGATCTCCTCGTGACCGCTGCTATTCGCGCCTACACGTTGGAGCCTGTCACCTTCAACCCCTCGGATCGGGTTAATGACTACCGCCTGTACCTGGAGGCCGATGTGACGGTGAGGGATCTGGTGCGCAAAAAGTTGTGGCTCAAGCAGCGTCTCAGCACGAAAACCGATTTCCGGGTCACGGCCGATGTGGCTTCTTCGGATGTGGCCGAGAGCGCTGCTGCCCGCCATGGTTCACGGGAGTTTGCCCAGCAGTTTTTGAACCTGGTTCTGGAGGGATTCTGAACTTCCGCGCTTTCCTCTCCCATCTGGAAAAAGAGCCGCTGCGCTCCATTTACCTGTTCACAGGCGAGGAATCCTACTTTCACGAGGAGGGCTTCCGGCGTCTGCTGGCCCGGGCGGTCCTCCCCGGGCAAGAGGCGACCAACCGGGAAGTTTTTTCAGGAGGGGAGATCAACTGCGCCCATCTGGCCCACCGGATTGAGAGCTCCACCCTGTTCAGCGGAGGCCGCCTGGTGGTTCTACGTCAGGCCCAGGATCTCGACCTGCGAGGTGAAGATTTTCTGCGGCGGGCGTTGACTCCTGCCCCCCCCAGTCTCACCTTCCTTGCTCTGTTTCCCACCAAGTCCCTTCCCGGGGGAGGGCTATGGGATCAACTGAGCCAGACCGCCGTCACGGTGGACTGTGCTCCTCTGCGGGGGACCGCCTTGCGGCGTTACCTGAAAGATCTGTTCGCTCAAGAAGGGGTCAGCGTGGAGGAAGAAGCTTTGCAACTCCTGGTTTCCCTGGTGGGGGAGGAACTCCCCCGCCTGCACCAGGAGCAGGAAAAGCTGGTTCTTTACCTGGGCTCGGGCGGAGGACATGTGGGTGGCGAGCTGGTCGAAAGAATGATTGCGGGCCACAGGATGCATTCGGTGTTCGAACTCACGGATGCCCTGGGAGAAAAGAATCTCGGCAGGAGCCTCACTTTGCTGCATCGACTTCTTGCCCAGGGCGCCCCTCCTTTGCAAGTCTTGCACCTGCTGGCCCGCCAGCTCCGGCTCTTGCTGGAGATCAAAGCCCTCAAGCCGAAAGGCGCGCCGGCCGGGCAAGTGGCCAGAGTTCTCGGGGTCCCCCCGTATCGGCTCGAAGAGAATTATGCGATGGCGAACCGGTTCACGGCTGTGGAGCTTGCCCGCAGCCTGCTCCGCTTGCAGGAGGCCGAGATGGAGCTGAAGACGTCAGACCATTCCCCCCGGCGGGTTCTGGAAGGGTTCTTTCTGGACGTCCACAGCCCGGGCCTGTAGAACTCCGGAGGGATCTGTCAGGAGGGATTTTTTCCGGTGAGAGTCTTTGACACCTGCGCGGTCAGGCGCGAAATTTTCCGTGAGGCGTTGTTCTTATGAATGAGACCCTTGGAGGCAGTCTTGGCAATTACGGGGACGGCCTCGCGCAGAGCCTTCTCGGCCGACTCCCGATCTCCTGCTGCCGCCGCCTCACGAACGCGGCGCACCGCTGTCCGCATGGCCGACCTGGCCGCCTTGTTGCGCGCGGTGCGGCCTGCGGTTTGACGGACCCGCTTGCGGGTCGTTTTGCTTGTACCCACTTGGTTTCCTCCTCAGAGACAATCGCTTGCATCAGGTACCACAAGGGCTTTCCCCTGTCAAGGCCTTTCTCCCCTTGCCTACCCCCAGTTTCTGCCTGCGCTATTGCGATCGGGACTGCCCTCCCGCCCTTCGCTTCACGCCTCCCGCAGCGACCCTTCTCGGGGCGCCCAGGGTGGGAGCCCTCCGCTACCGCCACGGTAAGTTCACGGCTGCCTGCAAGCACGTCTAGGCTACGCGGTTTCCCATCCCTGGCCGCTCCCGGTGGGTCCCCGCTGCTCCCGGCAGTTTCGCTCAGGGCGGGAATGGCAGCCCTCTCAATGCTCTCCCTTCTAGGGGGTAGCTCCTGCAGGCGACCGAACAGGGTTGCTGGAAGAGACCGGGTGTCCCCCGCAGGGCGACTTGGCCCCAGTCCGAAATTCTTGGCCGGCGTCGTCCCGCACGGGCCAGCGGGTGGCGCCGGGGAAGCCTCCGCGGAGGCGCGCGAAAGTGGGACCCTCGTCAGGGTGGCGGAGCGCGGATCGAGGAGGCGA
>JACPSX010000033.1:0-2926 GCA_016193065.1 Candidatus Tectimicrobiota bacterium
CGTCCCGGTGGATCACCTCGTCGTAGTCCTTGCGCCCCAGGATGGACTCGATGGAGTCCGTATGAGCCCCTTTGATTTTCGCCAGATCCCGGGCGCTGTAGTTGACCAGGCCTCGGGCGAATTCCCGCAAGTCCTGTCCGAGGCAGCTGACGGCATCTCCGAAGGTAAAGCTTCCCCGCACATCGACAACCCCGGAAGGGAGCAAGCTCTTGCCGTGCCGGACCAGAGCCTCCTTGGCCCCGTCGTCGACCGTGATTTCCCCCCGCGGCCGCAGGGTATGGAGGATCCAGTGTTTCCGGCTGCGCAGCGGTTTCTCGGTAGGCAGGAACAGAGTGCCCACAAGTTCCCCCGAAAGGACTCGGGTGATGATCCCTTCCTCCCTGCCGTTGGCAATTACCGTGAAGCCGCCTGCCTGGCTCATGGCCTTGGCGGCCCGGATCTTTGTCACCATTCCGCCGGTCCCCAGAACTCCGGGGCGAGCCCCCGCCAACTGCTCCACCTCCGCAGTGACCTCGGGGACAGAGGAGATGAGACGAGGATTTCCTCCAGCTCCCGGATCGGTGTCGTAGAGCCCATCCGTGTCGGTTAAGATGAGCAAAAGGTCGGCATCCATCAGGCTAGCGACCTGGGCGGAAAGCGTGTCATTGTCGCCAAATCGGATCTCATCCACTGCGACCGTGTCGTTCTCGTTGATGATTGGAATTGTTCCCAGCTCGATGAGAGTAAGCAGCGTCGTGCGGGCGTTCAAGTAGCGCCGGCGGTCCCGAAGGTCCTCGTGAGTGAGAAGAATCTGGGCCACATGGGTGTCGTGCGCTTCGAAAAACTTCTCGTAAGCCCGGATGAGGTGACTTTGGCCTGCGGCGGCGACCGCTTGCTTGAGAGGGAGAGTGCGGGGTGGTTCTTTGAGCCCCAGCTTGAGGATCCCCGATGCAATGGCGCCGGAAGACACCAGGAGGATCTCGACGCCATCCTCGCGCAGCGAGGCGATCTGAGAGGAGATGGATTCGATCGTAGCCGTGTTCAGTCCCTGGTTGGGAAGGGCAAGGATACTGCTGCCGATTTTTACGACGATCCGCCGGATCCCATGGTTCCGGAGGCGTTCCCGGAATCTGGAATCGTTGCCCTTCCTGTCATCCGACGCAGACATTTAGCTTTCTTTCCGCACGCGGCAGGAGCGCGTCGACGGCCCGAGCCAGTTCCTCGATCCCCATCCCGGTGAGAGCCGAGACGGGAATAGGGTGGAATCCCTTTTCATGAAATGCTTCCGTGCAGGATCTCCAGTTTGCCGAGGCAGTGGGCAAGTCCATCTTCGTCGCGACAATGAGATAGGGTTTTTCAGCCAGTCCTTTTCCATAGGCGACCACTTCGGATCGCAAGGCTGTGAACTGATCCCAAGGGGATGTTTGCTCGGGAGAAGCGCGGAAGTCGATCAGGTAGAGCAGGGTCCCGGTGCGCTCCAGATGCTTTAGAAACCGGAGCCCCAGTCCCTTTCCCCGGTGAGCTCCTGCGACGATTCCCGGTATGTCGGCTACCACTGTCGCACCACCCGGAAGGTCCCACACGCCCAGAGCGGGCTCCAGAGTGGTAAAAGCGTAAGGGGCAACCTTGGGCCGGGCCTCTGAAATCCGGGAAATCAGGGTCGATTTGCCCGCATTCGGGAAGCCCAAGAGCCCGACATCCGCCAGGAGCTTGAGCTCCAAAACCAGCCAGCGCTCTTCACCCGGTTCGCCGAGCTCCCGTTGCCGGGGGGCACGGTTCGTTGCAGATTTGAAGCGGGCGTTTCCACGCCCACCCTTTCCTCCTCGCACCGCCAGCAGCTCCATCCCCTCCCGGGAAAGATCCGCCAGCACTTCTCCGGTCTTCGCATCAATCACCTCGGTGCCGACGGGAATTGTAAGGATGATGTCCTCCCCTTGGTGGCCATGGCGGTTTCCCCCCTCCCCGTGTCCACCGGATGGCGCCTGATAGCGCTTGCGGTAGGCGAAATCAGTCAGCGTGTGCAGGTTCGCATCTGTGCGCAAGAATATGTGACCTCCTCGCCCCCCGTCCCCCCCATCGGGCCCTCCCCGGGGTACGTATTTTTCCCGGTGGAAACTGAGGCAACCATCTCCCCCCTTGCCGCCCACGAGGAAGATTTTGGCTTGATCCACAAGCAAGGCTACCCCCTTGCAGCTTACTACGGTGACCCGGGAAGGAGGAGAAAGGAAGCAGGTGAGAAGTCAAAAATATGAGGGAAAATTGCAGTCGTTTTTTCTCTCATCAGCCGGCCTTATCCGGTAAAGACGCTGACGATCTTCCGACCTCCGGCCTTGGTTTCAAAGCGCACGAATCCATCAACGGTTGCAAACAGGGTGTAGTCGTTCCCCAAGCCCACATTGGCGCCGGGGTGGAAGTGGGTACCCCGCTGGCGGACCAAGATGCTGCCCGCAGTGACCCGCTGCCCGCATCCTGCCTTTACCCCGAGCCTTTTGCCGATGGTGTCTCGGCCGTTTGTTGTGCTGCCCTGTCCTTTCTTGTGAGCCATTGTCCTAGTTACCCCCTTGATCCGACGATGATATCCGTGATCTTGAGCTCCGTAAACCCCTGACGATGCCCCTTGCGGCGCCGGTAGTTTTTGCGGCGCTTGTGCTTGAAGACGATCACTTTCTTTCCCTGCCCCTGGGAGAGAATCTGAGCGGTCACCCGCACCCCTGGCAGGGTCGGCGTTCCAGTTTCCACGTTCCCATCCCGATTCAGGAGAAGAACTTGAGACATTTCAACGGCTTCTCCGACTTCCCCGGGCAGGGACTCGACTCGTACGACGCTGCCCGGAGAGACCTGGATCTGTTTACCGCCTGTGCCAATTACCGCATACATGAGTGCCTTTCCTTCCTCCTTCTTACCCTGCCAGTAAAACGGGCTCTCGTGTCTAGTCTGCTGACAAATA
>JACPSX010000033.1:2957-8637 GCA_016193065.1 Candidatus Tectimicrobiota bacterium
ATGCTGTATAGGTGGACACGCCAAATGGCCAACCAAGATTGGACCCCACCGATGCAACGAACAGAGATCCTTGTTGTCGATGACGAAAAGGAGACCCGGGAACTGCTGAAGGAGTTCCTTTCCCGCCAAGGGTTTGTTGTAAGCGTGGCGGGCGGCGGGCAGCGGGCCATCGATCTTTTGCGGGAAAAGGATTTCGACCTCATGTTGGTTGACCTCAAAATGCCCCGGGTGGACGGTTTCGAAGTCCTCAAGGAAATCGGGCAGCTCGGCAGGCGCACCCTTGCCATTGCCATGACGGGGTTTGGAAGCACCCAAACGGCGGCTGAGGTCATGGGAGCCGGTGCTTACGATTTCGTTACGAAACCGTTCCATCTCCAGGAGCTCAAAAAGTTGATGCTGAGGGCCCTGGAGGAAAAACGCTGGCGGGGAGCTAGTGGCCCTTACCCAGGCGCCGAACGGCGCACCCACTTCCGCCGCTACGAGGACCAGAAATTATTCATCGAAAACTTGGCCTTACGCCGCCAACTCCAGAGAAAGTACCGGTTTGAAAACATGATCGGCGACAGCCCGGAGATGCAGCAGGTTTTCGCACTGATTGAAAAAGTCGCCGACAGCGACAGCACCGTGCTGATCTGCGGGAAAAGTGGCACCGGCAAGGAGTTAGTGGCGCGGGCCCTTCACTTCAACAGCCATCGCAAGGACCGCCCGCTCATCCCGGTCAATTGTGGGGCCATCCCCGAAGCCCTTTTGGAGAGCGAACTTTTCGGCCATGAGAAGGGGGCTTTTACCGGGGCCTCCGCGACCCGGATCGGTCGTTTCGAGCTGGCCCATCAGGGGACCATTTTCCTGGACGAAATTGGGGATATGAGTCCCGCCCTCCAGGTGAAAGTCCTGAGAGTCTTGCAGGAACAAGAATTCGAGCGCATCGGGGGGACCAAGACCATAAAGGTGGATGTGCGGATCATCGCCGCTACAAACCAGGATCTCGAGCAGGCGGTGGCGAACCGTACATTCCGGGAAGACCTGTACTACCGTCTCAATGTGATCCCCATTTTATTGCCGCCTCTGCGCCGCCGCCAGGGCGACATTCCTCTCCTCATCAACCACTTCTTGGAGCGCTTTAACAGGGAGAAAAATAAGCATATTCTTGGGATTACCGATGAGGCCATAAAGTATTTGATGAACTATGATTGGCCCGGCAACGTGCGGGAACTGGAAAACCTGATTGAGCGCCTCGTGATCCTAAAAGAGGCTGGCACCATCGAGATCGAGGATTTGCCGAAAAAGTTCTTCGGGGCCCGCTCCGATGGAAATTTTCCGCAGTTTGATATTCCCGATCAGGGCATTTCCCTCAAGGAGGTCGTAGACCGTTTCGAAAATCAAATAATTCTTCGCGCCCTGGAAAAGTCGGACTGGGTGAAAAACAAAGCCGCCCGTTTGTTAGGAATGAACCGTACCACCCTGGTCGAGAAATTGAAAAAGAAGCACCTCGCGCAGCCTTTGTCAAAATCCTGACATCCAATCCATCGAAATTGACAGAATCGGCTGTCCCCGGCTGGCACGGGGCTGGCGTCGGTCCCTGCCCTAAGAGCCTTCCCAGTGTGTCCGCGAGCCCTTTCTCGATTTCCCACTGCCCCGGTGTGCTGGTACGAATCTTGCTCACCTGTCCCTGCAAGTCCCATAGAGGAGTGTTAACTTTCAATGCGTGTGGGCGTAGGGATCCTCCTGGTGACCATTGCGATTGGGGGGGCTGGCATCGCAGCCGCCGCCGAGGGACAAGTCGGCAGCAAGCCGGCCAGCCAACCCCCCGTTGAAAAAGGTCCCGAGAAGAACGACCAGGAAATCTACTTTTTGGCCCTCAAGCTGTTCCAGAGTCGTAACTACGCCCTGGCCAGGAGGCAGCTTGCCCGTTTGGCAAAGGAATTCCCGAACAGCCGCCTCCGGGAAAGCGCCGACACCTTGCGGGCCGACAGCTATTTTTACATGGCCAAGCAAGCAGGGAAAAAGCAATTCTTTCCGGTCATCGACGAATATCGCGATCTGCTCCAGAGATATCCCCGCTCCGCCATGGCCCCCTGGTATCAGGTACAGGTTGGCCGCAGCTATGGCGCCATGGGCTATTATTACGAAGCTGAAGCGATGTTTCAGATTTTCATTGAGACCTACCCGAAGAGCCGTTATTTTCCCTACGCCCTGTTGGGACTCGCGGAGACCTATTACGTTCTGCAGCGGTTTGCGGAAGCGCAAGTGATCTACGAGAAGGTCAGCGAACAATTCAAAGGTTCAGCGCCGGGAGCCGAGGCCAGTTATGGGATCGGAAATACGTTTTATCGCCTCGGCCAGTTTGAGAGAGCCGAGATCTTCTACCGCAAGGCCATGGATTCCTACCCGCGAGGGGGGATTTCCTCTGCCGCCACCTTGTTTGCCATGGGTGAGACGCTCTACCAGCGCGCAAAATACGCCGAGGCGCGGCGGGTCTTCTTTGATCTCCTCAACCTCCACCCGGCGGATCCACTGAGCACCCGAGGGCTGGCCCGGATCGGGGATTCTTACCGGCGTCTGGGGCAGATCAGGGAGGGCAAGCAAATCTATCAGGAGGCGGCGCTGCGCTATCCCTATGAGGAGGGCGGGTACATCAGCCGGATCCGGCTTGCCGATATGGAAGGAGAAGCCCTCCGCCAGCCGAAACCCCTGCCGAATCCGATTCAGTGGGCGTCATCGCAAGCCCGTCAGGACCCTCTGGAGGTCTACCGAGAGGTGGCCCGCGCCCAACTCACTCCGGCGCTCAGCGAGGTTGCATTGATCCGGCTCGCCTCCCGGCAAAAGGAGAGTAAACAGTTCCGGCAAGCCCTCGAAACATTGAAGATCCATCAGACCCAATATCCGTACGGAGTTCTGGCGGATCAAACCGCGGCCCTCGTCCGCCAGACCGCCCAGGAGCAGGTCGCCTTTTATTCCGGGCTGGGGCGCCACAGTGCCGTGGTCGACCTTTATCAGAAAATGCGCCGGGATGTTTTGGACGAAGCCGCCAGCCCGGAAACTTTGCTGCAAGTAGGCGAGAGCTTTGCCGCCCTGGGGCTTCTGGAGCCTGCCATGGAAATCTACCGGGACCTCCTGGAGAGGAAAAAACAGAACATTCCGCGGGACCGCCTGTTGTTCCTGCTCGGAGAAGCTCGCTGGGCCAGCGCGGACGGCGCCGGAGCCGCGGAGCTTTTCTCCACGCTCCAGAAGAAATACCCGAGTTCCCCCTGGCGTCCCATGGGGCTGCTGCGTCTCGGAGAAATTGCCGTAGCGCAAAACGAACCGGAGCGGGCAGAGCGCTTCTTTGAACAAGCGCTCCAGGCCAACCCGAAGTTTCCCGGTGCTCCCCTGGCGCTCTACCACGAGGGGCGCCTGTCCTTGGCGCGGGGAAAATTCGAGGCAGCAGCCGGCTTTTTCGCCCGCGCCATACAATCTTACGTGCCGGAGGTGACTGCAGGCGAGGCCCACGTAAAGGCCAGCTACTTCCTCTTGGGGGACAGCCTTTTCCAGACGGGGAAGACCAAGGAGGCCCTCGAGGCGTACGGAAAAGCGCGACAGCTCTACCCGAATTCTCCCCAGTCCCCCTGGGCCTCTCTCCAGATGGGGCTAGGTTACCGGAAGCTCGGCGCCCCGGAAAAGGCCCGGGAAATTTTCAAGACTTTAAGTTCCGGCAAGGACGATCCCTTCCTCGCCCAAGTAGCGGCGAATTTTCTGGCCGATCTGGAATGGCAGGCCAAGGTGCAGCCCAAGATCCAGCCTTTCCTGGATCCCCCCAAGGAGGCGGCAACGCCATGAACCTGCTTCCCCGGAATTCCGGTCTAATGGAATATTCCTCCTTGAGCTCAAGGGCGGAGGAGAAATTCGAACCCATTCCCTCGGAAACCGTCGCGCCCACGCTGCGTCTTCTTCCGGAAGCGGTGCGGAATCCCGAGGAAAGCTCGGAGGGAAAGCTTCTGGCGGCGGCTTTTGAGTCCTTCACTCGCGCTACTGAAACCCTGCGGCGCTCCTACGGACTGCTCCAGAAGCGGGTAAAAGACCTGACCCTGGAGCTACAGCAAAAGAATCTGGAGCTGGAGAGAAACTTGCGGGAGAAGGAAGAGGTCAAGAACTACCTCAACAACATACTGGAAAGCCTGCAAACCGGAGTGGTGGTTCT
Organism: Candidatus Tectimicrobiota bacterium; assembly: GCA_016193065.1. Lineage (GTDB taxonomy): Bacteria > JACPSX01 > JACPSX01 > JACPSX01 > JACPSX01 > JACPSX01. The sequence continues at coordinate 7,135 of JACPSX010000033.1, forward strand.
GGACATCGCCGGGCGGGTTCGGCTGTTCAACCGGGCCGCCCAGCAGCTCACCGGCCTCGACTCCCGCCAGGTTCTGGGCGCCCCCTGGCAGGAAAATTTACGTCCTTACCTGCCTCCAGCAGGGTTTGATTCCTTTTCCCCGGGCTCCGGGCAGCTCGTGATGGAGACGGAATTCCCGATCCGCAACCGCGGGTTTACGGATTCCTTGATGCTGCGCGTCTCCCTGGCTCCCATGCAGGCTCAGGAGGAACAGGTGGCGGGAGTGGTGGTTCTCCTCCAGGACGTCACCCGCCTCAAGCATCTGGAGCAGGAAGGTCAGCGCCGCAGCCGCCTCCTGGCCATGGGGGAGATGGCCGCCCATATGGCCCACGAGATCCGCAATCCCCTGGGCAGCATCGAACTCTTTGCCACCCTCCTCAGGAGGGAACTGGACCACGATCCGGACAAACGGGATCTGGCAGAGCGGATCAGCTCCGGAGTCAGAAGCCTGAACCACATCCTGACGAACCTGTTGCTCTTTACGAGAAGCCAGAAGCCCACAGCGGATCTGCTCGGAGCGAACGATCTCGTTGCCGAAACCTTGCAGTTTGCCCGCTACCTCCTGGAACAAAACCGGGTCGATCTGGGCGTCGATTTCAGCCCCGAGAACCCGCAGATTCAGGGGGATCGAGAACTGCTCAAACAGGTGTTCCTCAACATGATCCTGAATGCCGTGGAAGCCATGCCGGCAGGGGGAAACCTGCGGGTATCCACCCGTCTGCTTTCCTGTCCCGGCATCGATCCCGGCAGGCGCCAGGATCGCTGCAAGACGGACAGAGAGGTCGAAATTGGGTTTTGCGATTCGGGTGTGGGAATCCCTGAAGATCATATTTCCCGGATCTTTGATCCTTTCTTTACGACCAAGGACTCAGGTACCGGGCTCGGCTTGGCCATTGTCCACAATATCGTCGCGGCGCACGGCGGGCGGGTGCAAGTCAACAGCAAGCCAGGCCAAGGGACCGACTTGACTCTGATCTTCCCCGGCGGGCAACCGGCAGGAGTTTCAGGAGCGCACTGAACATGAACAAGCAAAATACTTCCTCCCTGTCGATACTTGTGGTCGATGACGAGGCCGACATGAGACTTGCACTTTCGGCGGCCCTGGGCCGGGCGGGTTGTGAAGTCGAGGCGGTGTCAAGCGGCCTTGAGGCGCTCTACAAGCTGGAAAAGCGGACCTACGACGTGGTGATCAGCGATGTTCGCATGCCTCACGTCAGCGGCCTCGACGTACTCCGCAAAGCCAAAGAGCACAACCCGCAGGTCTCCTTCATCATGATCACGGCCTACGGTACGATTGAGAACGCCGTGGAGGCAATGCGCGAGGGGGCGACGGACTATATCTTGAAGCCTTTCTCCGTAGAGATTCTGGAAGATGCAGTTCGCCGGGTTTGGAAACGGAAGGGACCGCGGGTGGGAAAAGAAGAACCTGCCGGACGATCCCAGGAGGTTCCCCTCAAGGGAGAG
>JACPSX010000034.1 GCA_016193065.1 Candidatus Tectimicrobiota bacterium
ATTACCCGGGGTCCTGGGAGAAACAACTTGACAATCCGGGGAATCCTCTGCTAGTCTCACTGCCGTTTTGTGAAATTGAGAACTTTCTCGCCGGTGACGCCCCGCTGGCAAACGGTCCTGCCGAACGAGCCCCTCGGTTGGCCCGAGCCGACTCTCATTCAGGTCACGCGTGCGGGAGTTCACGGACCAGGTTGGTTCGTTGTGGACCCCGAGATCAAATCGGTCATCAAACAGATGGGGGCATTTAGCGCGCTTAGCCTGGAATTTGGCCTCAGCGGTGCGGCGGGGTTTGTGGTGGGTTTTTACGTGGACCGCTGGCTGGAAACCACGCCGTGGCTGACGGTTATTTTTTTGTTTGCGGGCATCGCGGCAGGAATTCATAACCTGATTCGCATGGCCAAGATTTTTCAAAGAATCGGGTGGCTTTGATGAGCGGGGCTGACTTGGTTGCCCAAGAGAAGCAGAAAATCCGGCGAATCGAGAGGAATGCTCTGGCGGCGGCTTTCCTGTTGACTGCCGGGAGTTTTGTGGCTGCCCCCTGGAGGTTCTCTCTTAGCGTGGCTTTGGGCGCAGCGGTCATGTCCATCAATCTTCACCTTCTGCGCCGGATCGTGGAGGGCGTCATTCTGCGCCAGGAAGTAAGAGCGGGCCGGTTGTTCCTGAAGGTCGGCGGGCATTTCATCCTGTTCTTGGGACTGGCCGCGGTTGCGTTTCAGGTGCTCAGGGCGGATGTGGTGGGCTTCGCCCTGGGGACCACCAACCTGCTGCTGGCCGTGGCGGTCCAGGCGGTCCGGGAGTTCTTTCACCTGCAGGGGGTTAAAGAGGGGCTGTAAATGGAGGAACATCCGTTTACCTGGTTCTCGTTGATTCCGGGTCTGGCGCATCAGCCGAACCATGTCGTGGGAGCTCTGCTCGTCTTCCTCCTGCTGCTCCTCTTTGCCCTGGCAGTACGCTTGAACCTGAAAAAGACCAACTTCCCCATGGTTCCCCAGTCTCGTCTGCATCTGATAGCGGAAATTCTGGTGGACAGCCTGCTCAATTTTCTGGAGGGGATCATCGGCCACGGGGCCAGGAAATTCCTGCCCTTGCTGGGTGCCATCTTCCTGTTTATCCTGGTGAGCAACCTGCTGGGGCTGATCCCGGGCTTTCTTCCCCCGACGGAGAGCTTCAATACAAACCTGGCGGCGGGTGCCTTTATCTTCCTCATGTATAACTACTACGGGTTCAGGGAACACGGGTTCAAATACGTGAAGCAGTTCCTGGGCCCTGTTTTGCCCCTGGCCCCCTTGATGCTGATTATCGAGCTGGTCAGCCACGCGTTTCGCCCCTTTTCCCTGGCCCTGCGTCTTACCGGGAATATTTTCGGGGATCACCTGGTGTTTTCCATTTTTTCCAGTCTCATCTCCGTTTTGATTCCAGTGATTTTCCTGGCTCTGGGACTGGCGGTCTCGATCATCCAGGCGTTCGTGTTTACCCTGTTATCGACCGTTTACATCAGCCTTGCCATCTCCCATGAACATTGAGGGAGGAGATCCCAAAGGAAAAGGAGGATTCGTATGCGGAGGTTCCTTGTTGTTTTGCTGTTGGTAGGTCTGTTTCTTGGAGTTAGCGGATCGCTGGCTCACGCTCAGGAGGCCAAGACGGCCGAGGGCTCTCTGGTGAAGTTTGGCTTGGCCATTGCCAGCGGGTTCGGCCTGGCCATTGCCGCCTCTTTTGGAGCTTTGAGCCAGGGGCGCGCCACAGCCGCAGCTCTGGAGGGAATTGCTCGCAATCCCAGCGCCAGCGGCAGGCTCTTTGTCCCCATGATCATCGGCTTGGCGCTTATCGAGTCCCTGGTCCTCTACATGTTTGCCATTGCATTCCTACTGCAAAATAAGCTCTGAGGTCGATGACCGGAAGTTCCACGGACCCAGGGGGGGAGCAGGTCTCGGAGTCCGGTTGGCTGTGAGGGCCTCTGGCATGAAGCGCCTGAAGATCCCTGATGTCACGGTTCATCGCCTCTCCGATTATGCCCGCATCCTTGACCAGTTTGATGGAGAGGGGATTCGCATCGTTTCCTCGGATGTCTTGGCGGCGCGGTGTGGACTCAACCCGGCCCAGATTCGCAAGGATCTGGCCTATTTTGGCGAGTTCGGCGTGCGCGGGGTCGGTTACCACGTAGGGGAACTCAAGGAAAACCTCAAAGGGATCCTGGGCGTCACCCACGCCTGGCGTGTTGCCTTGGTGGGAGCCGGAAACCTGGGTTCTGCCCTGGCAGCTTATCAGGGGTTTCTAACCCACGGTTTCATTATTACTGCCGTCTTTGACAAGTATCCGGAGCAGGCCAAACTTCCCCCGAACGGACGCTTTCCCAAGATCCTAGGTGTGGACCGGATCAAAGCGGAGATTCGCCGCCGGGGGATCCAGATCGGCATTATAACGGTGCCTGCCGAGGCCGCCCAGGGAGTGGCCGAGCGGCTTGTAAGTGCCGGGATTTCCGGGATTTTGAACTTTGCCCCCGTGCGGCTCCGGGTACCAAAGCACGTCAAAGTCCGAAATGTGGATCTGGGTTCCGAGTTGGAGAGCCTCTCGTTTTTCCTCTCCAAGCAAGGAGGGGCCCCGAGTTGACTCCCGCCAGGGGGGGTGGTAGATTAGGCTGGAGGGTGGGGATGTGGATTATGTCCGTTGATACCTCGACCCTGCAAGGGAGTGTGGCTCTTGCCCAGGATGGCAGGGTGGTGAGCGAGAGGCGAGTTGGATCTTCTTCTTCCCATGCACGCACTCTTCTTACCATAATCGACGGGGTTTTGACGAGCCAGAGTTTAAAGCCCAGGGATCTGGGAGCCTTGGTGGCCACCGCAGGTCCCGGTTCCTTTACCGGATTAAGAATTGGGATCAGCACCGTAAAGGGACTCGCCTACGGCCTGGGAATTCCGGCTGTCGGGGTGCCTACATTGGACGCCATGGCCAGCCGGATGGATCACCCCGATCTGCAGTTATGCCCGTTGCTGGATGCACGGAAGAGCGAGGTCTATTGCGGCTTTTACCGCTGCCAGGGAGAACGGATTGAAAAAGTGACCGAGGCAATGGTTCTCCCGCCGGCCAAACTTTGTCCCATGATTTGCGAGCCTACTCTTTTTTTTGGAGAGGGAGCAAGAGTTTACGGAACTTTTTTGATGAAGGAATTGGGGGAGAAAGCCCGTTTCCGGGGAGAAGAGGGACTGGATTCGGTAGCCGTGGCTGCGGCCCGAATCGGGTGGCAATCCTTGTCGGGGGCCGGGGAGGCCTCCCCGCCGCCGAAGTTGGAACTCCTGTACGTACGCCCCTCGGAAGCCGAATTGCAGCGGCAGTCAAGGGGGGAGAAAGGAGGGCCTGATGCAAGGTGTTGAGCCTACGTTGATCGACCAAATTCGCCGCCGGAGCCCGGAGTTTGACGAGCTCTGGAAGGAGCACGAATACCTGGAGCAACAGCTCCAAGAGATTAATAACCTCCGCTATCTCACAGCGTCCCAGGAGATGCGCAAAAAGGAAATTCAGAAGCTCAAGCTCCGGGGCAAGGACCGGATGGCCGCCATCATAGAGCAGTACCGTTCCGGTGAAGTGCAGCAGCGAGTCGAAAGCCGCTCGTAGTCTTACAATCAAGGAATTGTCAAGAATTGGATGATTGTAGGGGCGCGATTTATCGCGCCCTAGTTTGTCTGTAGATCCTCGGCGGGCGCAATGAATTGCATTGGGCGCAATGAATTGCGCCCTTACTGGGGACTCGCTAACCAGCGGTCAAAGTCATCCTCGCCTTTCCGGCGGGGGCCGGAAGTTTTTTTTGACTCGACCCGGCATCTATGCTAAAAATATCAACCTTTAAGCCGGTTTTTCATCCGCCAGAGGAAGTTGGGGGGACTGACCATGCTGAAAAGTGGTGCTGAGATTTTTGTGGAATGTCTCAGGCGCTTGGGTGTGCAGGTAATTTTCGGGCACCCGGGTGGGGTGGTCTTGGGGATCTACGATCAGCTCTACGACGCTGATATGACTCATGTCTTCTGCCGCCATGAACAGGTAGCCGTGCACGCGGCCGACGGCTACGCCCGGGCCAGCGGCAAGCCCGGGGTCGTTCTTGTCACCTCGGGTCCGGGGGCCACAAACACCGTAACCGGGCTGGCCACTGCCTTTATGGACTCTATCCCCATGGTTGTCTTCACCGGGCAGGTTCCCACCGCCCTGGTGGGCAATGATGCCTTTCCGCCCGGTCCCGTGCTTGTCGATCTCCCCAAGGACGTAGTGCAGTTTACCAAGATCGAGCCGGAGTATCCGGTCCGGGTTGATCTGCGGGGCTATCGTCCTACGGCGGAGTGCGACCTGGCGGCCGTCAAGGAAGGAATCGATTTGATCCGGGAGTCGGAGCGGCCGGTGATCTACACCGGAGGAGGGATCAATAGCGCCGATGCCCATCGGGAGCTTTACGAATTCGCGACTCTCCTGGGAGTTCCCGTTACGACCACCCTTTTGGGGCTTGGTGGCTTCCCTGAAACCCACCCCTTGTCCCTGGGAATGCTGGGCATGCACGGGACCTATTTCGCCAACATGGCCATGAACGAGGCGGACCTGATCATCGCCGTGGGGGCCCGGTTTGATGACCGGATTACCGGAAAGCTCGATGAGTTTGCCCCCTACGCGAAGATTCTCCATCTTGACATCAGCCCGGCCAATATCAACAAGAACGTCTGGGCCGACGTGGCCGTCGTGGGGGATGCCCGGGTTGCCCTCAGGCACTTTATCTCCCTCCTGAAGGACGTGGATCTGACGGAGCAGAAAAAGCCCTGGGCCGCATGGTTGGAAACCGTGGAGCGCTGGAAGCGGGAAAACTCCGAGCGACTCCGCCATCATGCCTCAATATCTCGTGGAGCAGATTCGCGAGGCCACCCGGGGAGAGGCGATCGTGGTCACCGGGGTCGGCCAGCATCAGATGTGGGCGGCCCAGTACTACCGCTTCACCAAGCCCCGGACAATGATCACCTCCGGCGGGCTGGGCACCATGGGCTTCGGTTTCCCCGCGGCGATCGGCGTCCAGATGGCCCGCCCGGACAGCCTGGTCGTGGTGATTGACGGGGACGGCAGTTTCGAGATGACCCATCAGGACGTGGTCACGGCGGTGAATTACAAGCTCCCCATCAAGGTGGCCATCGTCAACAACGGGTATCTGGGAATGGTGCGGCAGTGGCAGGAGCTTTTCTTTAATCGGCGCTATTCCTCCGTTGATTTGAGACCCCAGACCGACTTTGTGAAGCTGGCGGAAGCATACGGCGCCACGGGCCTCAGGGCCACCCGGCCGCAGGAGGTCCGGCCCACGCTGGAAAAGGCGTTATCCACCGACGGGACCGTGATCATGGATTTCCAGGTGGCTCGGGAGGCCAACGTGTTCCCCATGATTCCGGCGGGGGCGGCCGCCAAGGACATGCTGCTGGCCTAGGAGGAGCGCGGAGGGATTATGTCCAGGCGGAACGGGGGGGGAACCCCTCAGGAAACGAAACACACAATTGCTGTGCTCGTTGAGAACAAATTCGGCGTGCTGGCCCGCATCGCAAGCCTGTTCAGCGGGCGTGGCTACAACATCCACAGCTTGACGGTGGGAGAAACACATGACCCCACCGTCTCCCGGATGACGATTGTCTCCAGCGGCGATGATAAGATCATCGAACAGATCCTCAAGCAGCTCGCCCGGCTTGTGGAGGTCATCAAGGTGGAGGATTTGACCCAGGAGAACTTCGTTGATCGGGAGATGGTTTTGGTGAAAGTAAACGCGCTCACGGAAATGCGCGCCGAGATCCTGCGGATCACCGATATTTTCCGGGGAAACATTGTCGATGTGAGCCAGAGCACCTATACAATCGAGGTCACCGGCGATGCCGGCAAAGTGGAGGCCCTGATCAGCCTGCTCAGGCCCATCGGGATCTGCGAAATTGCCCGCACCGGTAAGGTTGCCATGTCACGTGGCCTCCACATGCTCCAAGAAGTGGATGTGTAATCCGGGTACCCACAAGGTGGGTGCCCCCACCCGTACCCTGAAAAATCCCCCCCATGCCCCCCTTTTTCAAAGGGGGGAAGGGGGGATTTGGAGAGGAATAGATATAAGGAGAAGTCCATGGCGCAGATCTATTACGACCGCGATGCGGATCTAAGTTATCTTAAGGGGAAAAAGATCGCCATCATTGGTTACGGGAGCCAGGGGCATGCCCACGCCAACAACCTGCGGGACAGCGGCCAGGACGTTATCGTAGGCCTGCGCTCCGGCAGCAAGTCCTGGAAAAAGGCGGAGGGTGCGGGCCTGGCGGTGACGACTGCGGCCGGGGCTGCGGAAGTCGCCGACATTATCATGATCTTGGCCCCCGATGAAACCCAGTCCGAGATCTACCGGCAGGACCTGGAGCGCCACTTGAAGGCGGGAAAGGCCCTGGCCTTTGCCCACGGTTTTAACATCCATTTCGGCCAGGTGGTGCCGCCGCGGGACGTGGATGTGTTTATGATTGCCCCCAAGGCCCCCGGGCATTTGCTGCGGCGGCTGTTCGTGGAAGGGGTGGGAGTGCCCTGCCTGCTGGCGGTTCATCAAAATGCCACCGGCAAAGCCAAGGAGATCGCCCTGGCCTACGCCAAGGGGTTGGGCGGAACCCGGGCGGGAGTCATCGAGACCACTTTCCAGGAAGAGACGGAAACCGATCTCTTTGGAGAACAGTGCGTGCTGTGCGGCGGTCTGACGGAGCTGGTCCGGGCCGGTTTTGATACTTTGGTGGCTGCCGGCTATCAGCCCGAGATTGCTTACTTCGAGTGCTTGCACGAGCTCAAGCTCATCGTGGACCTGGTCTACGAGGGCGGGATCAGCAACATGCGCTACTCGATCAGCGACACGGCCCAGTATGGCGACGTGACCCGGGGCCGGCGGATCATCACGGAGGAGACCCGAAACGAGATGAAGGCGATTCTCAAGGAGATCCAATCGGGCTCCTTTGCCAAGGAGTGGATTTTAGAGAACCGCGCCGGGCGTCCCGTCTTTAACCGCCTCTCCGAAATGGACGCCGCCCATCGCGTCGAGGAGGTCGGGGCCAGGCTGCGCAAGATGATGAGCTGGATTGGAGGGAAGGAGATTCAAAGGGATTGAGCAGCCGGGCCGGAGGATCTCAGCCATGAAGGGCAGGGTGGTGCCCATTGCCCCGGACGCCTGGCGTTTTCTCACCCCTCTGGGAACAGCGGGGGCGGTTTTCCTTGCGTTTGGCTGGACAATTCCGGCCGGGCTGGCAGGGCTGTGCTTCTTTTTTGTCCTCTATTTCTTCCGTGATCCGGAAAGGCAAATTCCCCCTGGCAGCGATCTCCTGCTATCTCCTGCCGATGGCACCGTGTCCACCGTGGAAAAGGTCCGGGATGCCGGCAGCGGATCTCAGGAGAATTGGCGTGTGGGCATTTTCCTTTCCCTGTTCAACGTCCATGTAAACCGGGTCCCCGTTCAGGGAAAGGTGATTTCCCTGCACTACCGTCCGGGGAAATTTCTGCCCGCTTATCGCCAGCAGGCCGCCGTGGAGAACGAGCAAAACGTCATCGTGATTCAGGGGCGCCAGGGCCCTGTGGTCGTCAAGCAAGTCGCGGGGGTTTTGGCTCGCCGGATTGTTTGCTGGGTCCGCCAGGACCAGGATCTGGAGGCTGGGCAGCGGCTGGGCCTGATTCGCTTCGGCTCCAGAGTTGAGGTGATCCTGCCGGCCTGGATGTCCCTCAACGTCGCCGTGGGAGATCGGGTAAAGGGAGGGCTGAGCATCCTGGCCCGGATCCCGGAGGACGGCCATGGTCTGGTTTAAGAAGAAAGCCCCTGCGGAAGAAAACCGGGTGCCCAGGAAGCTTCATATCCCCGAAGGACTCTGGCTCAAGTGCACCCAGTGCCGGGAAATTCTCTACAGCAAGGAACTCGAACGGAACCTGAAGGTGTGCCCCAAGTGCCGGTATCACTTCCGTCTTAGCGCCTGGGAGAGGATCGCCACTCTGGCCGATGTGGAGAGCTTTCAGGAGCACGATGCCTACCTGAGTTCGGCGGATCCTCTCCGGTTTAAGGATTCCCGGCGCTATCGGGATCGTTTGGCGGCTGCCATAAAAGACACGGGATTCCGGGAGGCAGTCGTGTGTGGCACCTGCACCATCGCGGGGAACCCGGTGGAACTCTGCGTCATGGAGTTTGACTTTATGGCCGGGAGCATGGGCTCGGCGGTGGGGGAGAAAATCACCCGGGCCATCGAAAAAGCCCGGGTCGAGAGGCGGGCCCTGGTCATCGTGTGCTGCTCGGGGGGCGCCCGCATGCAGGAGGGGATCCTATCCCTGATGCAAATGGCCAAGACGAGCGCGGCCCTGGCCCGGCTGGGGGAGTCGAGGGTTCCCTATATCTGCATCCTGGCGGATCCCACCACGGGGGGGGTCACGGCCAGCTTTGGGATGCTGGGGGACATCATCATCGCGGAGCCGGGAGCCTTGATCGGCTTCGCGGGGCCGCGGGTCATCGAACAGACGATCCGGGAAAAACTCCCGGAGGGCTTCCAGCGCGCCGAATTTCTCCTGGAGCATGGGATGCTGGACATGGTCGTGGAGCGTAAGAACCTGAAGGAAACCGTGGGCAAGCTTGTGTCCCTGCTGGGAGGTCAACCAGCTATTAGCAATCAGCCAGCAGCGATCACCTTAGGATCCAAAAATAATGAGCATCACGTTCTTAACTCGTAGTTTTATTCTGAAAACGCCTTGTTCACTCCCTCCCTCACCCTCCCCCTCAAGGGGAGGATGTGGAAGGGGGGAGTTGCCCTTGCGAAATCCCCCCTTCCCCCCTTTTTAAAGGGGGGAGGAGGGGGGATTTTCATGTGGAGAAAGCATGTCCTATCCCGAGATCCTGGAATACATTTACAGCCTGCAGAAGTTCGGGATCAAGCTGGGTCTCCAGAACATGCGCTGTTTCCTGGATCTTCTGGGCCATCCGGAGAGAGACTTCCCCTCCATTCACATTGCCGGCACCAAGGGGAAGGGCTCCACGGCGGCCATGGTCGCTTCCATCCTCAGTGCTCACGGTTACCGGGTGGGGCTTTACACCTCCCCCCATCTGCAGAGCTTCACCGAGCGCTTCTCCATCAACGGCCGGGCCATCAGCCAGGAGCGGGTGTGCGGGATTGCCCGGGAGCTGCAAGCTCTTCTGGACAGGGAACTGCACGACAAACCAGGAGGCGGGGACACCCTCTTCCTGCAATCCATCACCTATTTCGAATTTGTCACGGCCATGGCCTTCCGCTACTTTTCCACCGAAAAGGTGGATGTGGCCGTGGTCGAGGTGGGACTCGGGGGGCGCCTGGATGCCACCAACGTCGTTGATCCTCTGCTGTCCGTCATCACGAACATCGACTACGAGCACACCCAGTATCTGGGGGAGACTCTGGAGGCGATTGCCCGGGAAAAGGGGGGGATCATTAAAAAGGGCCGGCCCGTGGTGAGCGGTGTGGTGCAGTCTGGCCCGGCGCAAGTCATAGAGGAAATCTCCCGGGTCCGGGAGGCGCCCCTGGATCTTCTGGACCGTGATTTTGGCGCTGTGTCCGTTCTGGAAACTCCGTTCGTCCAGTACCTTGATTACCGGGAAACCGGCCGCGGCCCTTTAGTAAACCTGCGATTGCCGCTCCTGGGGGTGCATCAACAGTGGAATGCCGCTCTTGCCCTCCGGGTGTGCTCGATCTTGCCCGCGCTGGGTTTTTCCCTGACGGAATCCGGCCTCCGGGATGGCCTGGCCTCAACCCGCTGGCCGGGCAGACTCCAGGTGGTCAGGTACCGGCCGGTGCTGATCGTGGACGGTGCC
>JACPSX010000035.1 GCA_016193065.1 Candidatus Tectimicrobiota bacterium
TCGATGGCCAGGTTCAGCTCATCGACGCGGGCGGAAATGGCGGGCTCGTCAATTTGAATGAATCGGGCGCCGGCCGCTTCCAGCTCCTGAGCCTCCAGGCGGATCACCTCCGCCCAGGCCTGCGCCGCCCGGGCCCGGTTCGGATAATATTCGTTGAAGGACCAGTCCATCAGTGTGTAGGGGCCGGTCAGCATGCCGATGATGGGCCGGGAGGTCAGGCTCTGCGCAAATTGGAACCACTCCACCGTGATGGAACGGGGCCGCTCGATGGGGCCCACGATGATCGGCTTCTTGTAGTAGCGGTTGCCGTAAGAGCGCACCGGCTCGCTGATGACGCAGCCCTTGATGTTCTCGGCGAAATACGTGGCCATGTCGCCGCGGTACATCTCTCCGTCCACCAGGAGATCGTAATCCATCTCCTCCTGGGTGCGGATCCAGAATTCCGTGGCTTCCCTCTCCAGTTTGTTGAGCTCCTGAGGGGAGATTTTCCCTTTCTGAAACAGAGCGCGAGCCTTCATGAGGTTTTCCGGCTTGGGGAAACTGCCCACGGAAGTGGTCGGTAACTTTGGGGACAGTGGTCTCATCCCTTGACTCCCTCGAATTCCCGGACCAGTGTGACTAGATTCCGGACTTTGTTGCGGCAGCGATCCAGGGGCAAGAATTCCAGGTTCGCGCTGGGGGCAACGGAAAGCGAGCCGGGTTTCACAGCGGTGAGGATTTGCTCCAGGGCCTGGAAGATCTCGTCCCGGGACTCGAGGCGGGTATTCCTGGCGTCCATGATCCCGGCCAGGAAACGGCGGTCCAGGGAGCGTCCTTTGAGGAGCCGGGCCGCGTCCGGGGTATAGGTGAAATCAAAGCCGACCTCCTCTACCGGAAAATCGAGGAGGTCGTTTAAGACGGGAGTTGCGTCTCCAAAATAGAAATAAAGTGTGGTGCTGGCCCGGATCCCCTCGAAGAGGCGCTTCATGGCCCTCTGGAACCGGGGCATCTCTTCGGGGAACTGCAGGATCGCGGGTTCGTTCACGTGCAGGAACTTGACCCCCTGCGCCTGTAGGGTCAGGAGTTCCGCGTTGAGAGACGTGGAGAGATCCTCCAAGAAATCGTCTTCTCGGGGATAAGCGGGGGCCGAGGAAAGTTTGGACAGGGTAAACGGACCGGTCACGATCACTTTTATCGGAACGGGGGAGCAGGAGCTGGCAAACTGGAAATCGCTGACCAGAACCGGGGCCTTCCAGGAGACCTTCCCCTGGGCGATGGGCTTGCGGTAGTAAACGTTCGTATCGAAATAGCGCACCAGGCCGTTGACCGTGACCCCGGCAAGCCCCTTGGCGAGATAAGTCACCTCATCGTCCCAGCGCACGCAGCCGTCCGAGACCAGGTCCAGCCCCAGCCCCGCTTGCTCCTCGATGGTGAGGCGGGTGACTTCTTTATAGGTCTGATCCAGCGCCCCGGGACCCTGGCGGTCTGCCTCTCGAAGAGCCCGGCGCAATTTCTGATCACCAATTGTCTTGGGGTATCCCCCCACCACAGTTGTCCGGATCATTAGGATTTCCTTGACTCAGTGGATTTATTTTACGCCTTGATGGGCCCTCTTTGCCGGCCCGATCTGGCAGGGTTCGTTCAGGGGGTAGAGCATACCAGCGGTCTGCCCGTAAAACAACCTGAAAATTCCCGTCTTTGACCTTGACCGGGACCGGGAGTTTCAGTAAAAACTGAGGAGCCGACCGAGAGGAAGCGGAGGACAAAATGACACTCCAGGAATTCTATGGGATTTGCGACCGCGTGGAAAAGCAGGAAACCGTTTATCTGGAGCGAGACGATGGCCTTAAGGCGAAGGTGCTGGGAACGTTGCGGGGGGCCCAGTCCTTTTGGGTCGAGGTATGGGGCTCGGGAAAACTCGAAGCCTGGCACCACCAGGAGGTAAAAGGGGAGACGAAACCGTAACCTCTGTTCGCCGCCGCCTTCTGCCGGAAGAATTCCCACCTCCTTATAGCCGCAAGCCTCCGGCGGTTAGTCTTGCACTGAGGATCCGAGAAAAATCAGTGAGCTGGATTGATCTGTCCCGACATCCTCCCCTCGGGCAAGTCGATCACCGCAATGGCGTTGGCGTGAGAGCAAGCCACATAGGCGCGCTTTCCGCTCGGGTCAAAGGCGATGTGCGAAGCCCCGCCTCCGATTTGGAGCCTGGCAGCAACCTCTCTTGTGGAAGTGTCAATCAAGGCGCATTCCCCCGAGCCAAAACAGGCAACCACCAGGAATTGCCCATCGGGGGAGAGCTCGATCCCGTGCGGATAGGAACCCACCGGAATGCGGCCCAGGCGCCGCCAATCCTTGGTCTCGATGACCGCCACCTCATCGGCCAGAAAATTGGAGACGTAGAGAAATTTCCCGTTGGGATTCAGGCGCGGCACGTGAGCCCCGGGGCCCGAGGGGGCCGAGACCACGACGGCCTGGCTGCGGGTATCGATCACCGTGATTCCGTTGGCAAAGGAGGTGGCCACCAGAGCGTAGCGACCGTCCTCGGTGAAGGTGAGATGAGAAGCGCCGAGCCCCGAGGGAATCCGTTTGACGACTTGCGCAGTGGAAAGATCGACCACACAGACTTCTCCCGAGACCGCGCAGGGGATGTAGGCGTATCGACCATCTGGGGTGACAGAGGGATCATGGGGCCCCTGACCGACAGGGAGGGTTTTCTCGCCACTGACGGAAGTGGCGTCGATAATGCTCACGTCACCGGACTGAGGACCTGTGACGACAATGAATTTCCCGTCGGGAGAGACGCAGGGGAGCTGCGGGCCTTTAGCCACGCCAACCGTTCCCACCTTTTCCCGGCGGGTGGTCTCGATCACTGACACGTCGTTGGAGACTGAATTTGCCACGTAGACGAAGCGGCCGTCGGGGCTCAAAGCGAGGTGAGATGCCCCCTCTCCGGTTTTGATCCTGCCCAGTGTTTTTCCACTTGAGGCCTCAAAGACCCACAGGCTCTCCCGGCGGTCCGCCGAGTAAATGATCTTCCCGTCAGGGCTGGTCTTCAGGTCGTGCAGGCCGATGCCCGTCTCCAGGGGTGGATATTCGCTGTGCCGGACTGCAACTTCCCACTCTCCTTCCTTCTCTTGGATCTGGTACTTATAGCCAGCTTCCAGGAGGTTCATGCAGGGGCCGTAGGGCTCCTCAGGGAAGGCGACCGTTAGGGTGTGCCCGGAGGGTAAGCCGCCCAGGGTGCGGCGTAGGGCGGCGGCCCACTGGGCCCGGTCGGTGGATCGCATGTCAAGTCGGGCTTCGGTATCCATGGTTTTCTCCCCCTCGGAGCTTGAGGATTCGCTGCGGTTCAGCGGGCGCTCGTCCCTTCGTTTCAGTCAGGCGGGTGAAGCGATGAAAACCCTAGCCTCTCCTCGGGGTGGAAGTCAACAGGGTTTTCGCTGGCTTGGGCTTGCGATCCTTGACACTGGTGGGGGGGTTAAGTATAGTGGCCTTGGGTGCGGGCGGATAGCTCAGTTGGGAGAGCGCAGCCCTTACAAGGCTGAGGTCACAGGTTCGATCCCTGTTCCGCCTACCATGCCGTGCCTCCTCCCTTTTCGGTGGGGCCGTAGTTCAGTTGGTTAGAACGCTGGCCTGTCAAGCCAGAGGTCACGGGTTCAAGTCCCGTCGGCCCCGCCATCAAATCCCCAAGAACCGATTGAGAAATCAGAGGTTTCGTTTTCTCCTTCGTCAGGGTCGGTCTGGCCAAATCTGCCTCTGTCGGGAATCTTTTGGCGCAAATCTGGCGCAAGAGAAAACTTCCCGAACAGATTTCCGAGTGCGGGGAATTCCAAAACGCCTCCCGAAACGCCCCCCGAAACCGTTTTGGCTCGCAACTCTCGGTTAGAAGAAGGCGCTCTCGGAATCTCTGCCCCCCGACTTTTTAGGTCGCCTCCTTCTCGTCGGCTCCATAAGTTCACCCGCGCCAAACCCTCCTGGCGCCCACCTTGGCTCATCAGTTTCCTTCCCAACTCCCCCAGGGGCTCCAGGACGAGATCTTCGGGAATGTAGCCTCCATCGTTGCTTTCAACCTGAGCGCCAAGGATGCTTCGGCGGTGCGAAAGGAGTTCCTGGAGGATCCTCTTACGGAAGAGCCGGCCCGGCCGGTATCTCTGGAGACGCTCGTTGCTCTCAGGCCTGGCCAAGCTGTAGCACGGCTGGGCGGTGGGGCCTTTGCCCTTCGACAGTAAAGCCCCTAGTTATGCACTGAGGGACACGATATGCCTCTATTCATAAGTTACTCTCACGCAGACAAGGACTTCGTCGACAGACTGGCAACACAATTGGTCGCTCACAAGGTTAACGTCTGGCTTGATCGCTGGGAAATGCATGTTGGCGAGTCAATCATCGACCGAATCCAAAGAGCAATCATGGATGCGAGTGCGCTTCTTGTCATCCTTTCCCCTGAGTCGGTTGAGTCTGAATGGTGCAAGAAGGAACTGAACAGCGGGCTGATCCGCGAGTTGGAGGAACGGCAGATTGTAGTTCTACCAGTCCTCGTTCGTGACTGTACCATCCCTATGTTCCTTCGTGAAAAACTTTATGCGGATTTCCGTACAAATTTTGATGACGGCTTGCGAACAATTCTAGAAGCTGTCGCGAAAGTGACAAATGAATGGCGGAACCGACTCGAAACACCAACATGGCACACTGATTGGGCGATAGACTGGGGAGAAACCGACGAGGGCATAGCAATCCTTCGGCTTACTCTTGTGGAGGTGGCTGAGAATCAACCATATTCCGTTCTCACCGTCATCAGCCTGATTCCGGGGCCTTATGCCAACGCATGGTATAGAGTCATGGCGGAACAAAGGCAGGAGGATGTTGCTCGACGTATGGTCGTCGAGGGGCTTTCTGCGGAATTAAAACGGATAGACTTTCGAGTCCTTCTTGAAGATCAATTCCCAAAATCTACGTCTATTCCGTTTTCCATCGAGTCCGGTGATTACACTGCCAATATAACCACTAGGTTGCTTGGAACCGATACCGGTAGGGATGTTTTGTTCGATACAGCACAGCAGATTGATGGCATCAAGACCCAAATGCAGTTGGCTGCAGCGCAACGACTGGAAAATGCATAACTCCTATGAGGGTGTGCCCTACAAGCCACAGACACCTTACT
This sequence comes from Candidatus Tectimicrobiota bacterium, assembly GCA_016193065.1. Taxonomy (GTDB): domain Bacteria; phylum JACPSX01; class JACPSX01; order JACPSX01; family JACPSX01; genus JACPSX01. Next base: position 5,141 of record JACPSX010000035.1, read on the forward strand.
GGTGAAAGTCCGGTCGTGGTAACCGCCAGCTTGCTCAAGATAGGTGCAACCTTGAGGTAAAAGTAAAAAGGCCCCTGTCCCTGGACACTGGGGGTAGGTATGGAAGGATCCAACCATTAGTGTCGAAAGGGGACAGGAGCCCAAAGCAGGGATCGACTTGACGTCCCTGACATTGAAGAATCTCCGGAAGCATCTGGGTTCTCAAGATAAACCGGAGGAGTTTTTCGAGGCACTGGGGAAAGTTCCAGGGCAGTCGAACGCAGTTGGAAAGAAACTATAGAAATCTTAATTGAGAAGCGAAAGCGCTGTCAAGGAACTGCTTCCCGACTTGCGGTTTAATCAAAAGAGGCGGCTTCCTTATCAAGGCGTTTTTGCTTTACCGGTCGCTTGAGCCCCGTGATCTACGGCGTGCTGCCGAGTGACCCCAGCGACGAGGGCGGCCCTCCCTTGCGGGGATTGCTCTCACGGAACTGCCGGAAGGTGGAACCCCTGCAAAGGAAGCCGCAAAGGAAAATTCGTAACCACCGGGGTCAGCGTAGCAAGCGGATAGAGCCGATCAAGGATGGTATTCTTGCAAGTGGTGATCAGTGCCTGCGCCCGTCGAAATTAGAATACACTCCTTGGAGGGGTACTGGGGATTCTCAGGTATACCAGCGGGAAATCACCAGAGCGGGGGAGGCTTTGGGCATAGGAAACTTCCTCTTGGGGCTTGGAAAGGGATTCTGAGAAGAGTTTATAATTCAAACAGTTCGGGGGGTCAAGCCCCTTTCATTCCGAACAACTCACTCAACCCGAATCCTCAACACCAAAGAAAAAATGGTCCCGATCTTTATCCGAGGGTGGGGCCTTTCTGCCACACCCTTCTTTTCCTGTGTCATGCCTCAGTGCGGTAAAAAGGGCAGCTTCGCTTTTTTTCTTGACGCCAGTGTGGGCTGGAATGATAAATGGA
>JACPSX010000023.1 GCA_016193065.1 Candidatus Tectimicrobiota bacterium
ATAAGATCAGCCACGCCCACAACGTGACCAACCGGCGCTGGCTCCCCAACATCCGCAAGATGAAGGTGAGACTGAAAGGGGTGGTACGCCGGGTCTACGTCTGCACCCGCTGCCTGCGTAGCGGCAAGGTGGAGAAGGTGGCCTAACCCCCCTCCCTTTCCCCCGGGCGGGATCCGCCTTCCCTTCATCTTTCCCGGGCAGAATCATTCACTGTCCGCAGAGTCCAGAAAAAGAGTGAGAAAAGACTCCAGCCCAGTTCAGGCCTGGCTGCGCCGGGGGCGGATCCGGGTCTGAGGCAGGTCCCGGACCCTTTCAACCCGCAGGACTCCCTTCACCTCCTGGATCGCCCGCATGACTTGTTCCAAATGGGCCAGATCGTAAATCTCCACCACGAAATCAAGAAAGCCCTTCTTCTCCTCGGTTGTGTAAATGTTGGCCTGGCTGATGTTCGCATTACAGGCGGAGATCGCTGCGGAGATCAGCGCCAGCATCCCCGGCTTGTCGACGTTGGTGACGGCAATCTTCACGGGATGGGGGACGGTTTTCTCCACGTCCCACTCCACGGAGATCTTCCGGGCAGGATCATACTCCAAGCCCGCCACATCGGGGCAGTCCTCCGTGTGGATGGAAACACCACGCCCGCGAGTGATGAAGCCGACGATCTTGTCCCCGGGGACCGGATTGCAGCATTTGGCGTAGCGGATGAGAATGTCGTCCGCTCCACCCACCTTGACTCCGTCCCCGGCGCTCTTCTGGGCCACCTTTTCCACAGCCCGCCGCAGGGAGGCGTCATCGCGCCGCCGGCGCTCCTCAATCTTCTCGGGCGGCACCAGGGCGTTCACCACCTGCTGCACGGAAACCTTGCCGTAGCCCACGGACGCCAGCAGGTCCTCCGCGCTCTGAAAGCCCAGACTGCCGGCCAGCGGTCCCATCTCTTCCCGCAGCTTCTGGGGTTTGGGCATGGGGATGTTGTAGCGCTTGAGCTCTTTTTCCAGGATCTCCCGTCCCAGGGAGATGCTGCGCTCCTTTTCCTGGGCATTAATGAAGGCCTTGATCTTGGCCCGGGCCCGGGAGGACTTCACGAACTTCAACCAGTCCCGGCTGGGGACATGATTGGTCGTGGTGAGGATCTCCACGATGTCCCCGTTCTCGAGCTGGTAGCGCAAAGGGACCAGCTTGCCGTTTACCTTGGCCCCCACGCAGCGGTGGCCGATGTCCGTGTGAATGGTGTAGGCAAAATCCACGGGAGTTGAGCCAGTGGGCAGGTTCTTGACGTCCCCCTTGGGCGTAAAGACGTAAACCTCCTCGGGGAACAGGTCGACCTTCACATTTCGCATGAACTCCCGGGGGTCCTGCAGGTCCTGTTGCCATTCGAGCAGGTGCCGCAACCAGGTGAAGCGTGCGTCGTATTCTCCCCTTTTTCCCCCCTCTTTATATCTCCAGTGGGCGGCAATCCCCTCTTCAGCCGTCTGATGCATCTCCTCCGTGCGGATCTGGAACTCCACCCTCTCTCCGGCCGGCCCCATAATGGTCGTGTGCAGCGATTGGTACATGTTGGATTTGGGCATGGCGATGTAGTCTTTGACTTTCCCTGGAATCGGCTTCCATAGAGAATGGATGATCCCGAGAATCGCGTAGCAGTTTCGCACGGAATCGGTGATGATCCGCAAGGCCTGAAGGTCGTAGACTTCGTCAAAGCTGATGTTCTGATTGAGCATCTTGTGATAGATGCTGAAGAAATGCTTGGGCCGCCCCTCAATGCTCCCCGAAATCCCCGCCTTTTCCAGTTCGCGGCAGATGATCGAGCGCACCTCCTGAATATACTTTTCCCGCTCCCCCAGCCCCTTGGCCACCCGCATGGAGAGGTCGGCGTAGACTTTGGGATGGAGGTAGCGGAAGGCGGTATCTTCCAGCTCCATCTTGACCCAGCCGATTCCCAGGCGATTCGCGATGGGGGCGTAAATATCGAAGGTTTCCTGGGCAATCCGGCGCTGTTTTTCAACGCTCAAGTGCTCCAGGGTGCGCATGTTGTGCATCCGGTCCCCGAGCTTGATGATCACGACCCGGATATCCTTGGCCATGGCCAGGATCATCTTGCGCACGTTTTCAGCCTGCTGGTGCTCGGAGCTGGCAAACTGCATCTTGCTGATCTTCGTGACGCCGTCCACCAGCTCCACCATCTCCTCACCGAAGACTTCCCGGATTTCCTCCAGGGTCGTGTAGGTATCTTCCACCGTATCGTGGAGAAGTCCCGCGGCTACCGTCGTCGAGTCCATTTTGAGTTGGGCCAGGATATAGGCCACTTCCATGGGGTGAGAAAGGTACGGGCTGCCCGAGAGACGGACCTGGCCTCTGTGGACTTTGGCGGAGAACACATAAGCCTTCCAGATAATGTCCACGTCGGCCTTGGGATTGTAGGAGTGGACTTTTTCGGTGAGGTCTTCCAGACGAATCATGAAAGATCAACTGCCTTTTTCGAAGACCGCTTAAGTCTCCTTGGAATCATGATCCATCCGTTTGGGTGTGACGTCAATTTCGTCTTCTCCTTTTCGGGCCCGATTAAAGTTCTTCAAACCTTTCCCTAAATCCCTGCCGAGCTGTGGAACCCGACCCACGCCGAAAACCAGCAGGACAATGATCAACACCACCACGAGCTCTGTCAAACCAAGCCCAAACATAATATTATCCTATACTTACACACGGCTTATTATAGAAGCCTGGTAGCGAGAGTGTCAAGGCAGGGAGTTGTTCTTGCCAACCTGCAGTTTGCGACCGACGAATTGCTACCCTCCTCAGACCCTCGGGGGCGCCCCTTAAGGGTCCGCTGCGGGAGGCGGCCCCCTTGCTATGGATTCACAAAAGCAGGGGTGGCCGAGTGAAGTTTACAAGGAGACTCCCGAAGATTTTCTCGGTGTGACAGTTCTTCCACGATGAGCCAAAGTGAAGAAGAGGCTCTGCCCGGTTGAAACACGAACCCGCATACGCTATACATACACGCATCTCCACTGGAGGACCGACGACGATGGAGCTCACCCGCACGGAGCGAAAGCGCCTGCGCCAGGAAAAAGCCAAAGCGGAAATCACGATCCAGAAGCGCAAGCAAGCCCGCAGGAGCCTTCTCAAGAAGGGAGTCACCGTACTCATCCTCCTTGGCGGGCTCGTTCTGGTCGGCCACCTACTCCTTCGGGACGCTCTCTGGGGAGGTCCGGGAACCAGGTATCCGAACCAGGGCAACCTCCACATCTCGTCCGTCGAGATTCCCCATCTTCCTTACAACTCCGATCCCCCCACATCGGGGCCCCATGTCCCCTATCTGGCCTCGTGGGGAGTGCACCGCGCGCCAATCCCTCCCGAGGTGCAGGTTCACAACCTGGAAGATGGGGGGGTCCTGATTCAGTATAACTGCCGCGATTGTGACTCTCTGGTCGCCGAACTGGAGAAGATCGCTGCCGAATTTAAAGAAGGGGTCATTGTAGCCCCTTATCCGACCATGAAGTTCAAGATCGCGCTGACAGCCTGGGGCCGTTTGGAGACCCTGGAGCGTCTGGATCCGGCTAAGATCCGGGAGTTCATCAAGACCTACCGGGGAATCGACCACCACGTTCCCGGATAAGAAGCAAGCGTACAGCATGACCCGCGGTCAGGAGAAAAGATGAAACTGGCGATCTTTGATGAGTACCGGTTGGGGCTGGTGGCCGGGAAAGAAATGGTCGATGTCACGGAGGTGCTCCCCTATTATGATCCGGGATACGCCGCCAACTTCTGGCTCCGAATGTGCCGCGACTTTGAAGCTCTGCGACCCCGCATTGAGAAGGCCTCGCGGGAAGGTCTCCGCAAGCCTCTGGACAGGGTCCGGCTGCGCGCCCCCGTCCTCAACCCCTCGAAGATCATTGCGGCTGCCTCCAACTACCGGGAACACGTGGCTGAAATGGCTTCCCGGACGGGCGCTCACACTTGGCTTCTCGACTTTGACGTGTTCCTGAAAGCTCCCAGTTCGATCATCGGTCCCGGCGACACTCTGGCGCTGCCCGATCTTCCCGGACGGGAAATCCATCACGAGTCGGAGTTGGCCCTGGTGATCGGGAAAGGCGGCAAGAGCATCCCCGAGTCCGAGGCCCTCTCCTGTGTCTTGGGTTACACGATTCTCATCGACGTGACGCTCCGGGGGGAGGGGGACCGCTCGCACCGGAAATCCTACGACGGTTTCACACCCATGGGACCCTGGTTGGTCAGCGCAGACGAAGTTGACGACCCCCAGGCTCTGGACATCCAGTTGTGGGTGAACGGCACCCTCAAGCA
>JACPSX010000045.1 GCA_016193065.1 Candidatus Tectimicrobiota bacterium
TCGACCCCCGGGCTTTTCTGTACGACCCGATCATCCGGAAGATTCAGCAGAGCAGTTTTCCCGAGGAACTCGACCGTCTCTACCCGGGAACCCGGCGGTAAGCCTTATGGTCGATTTTTTCCGGGCGGCTTGATCCCTGTTGACCGCTGAGGGAGCTTTGCACAGAGGGGCGGACGGAAAGTGCAGGTTAAAGTCACTTTCTTCGGCGTAATCCGGGACCTGGTGGGAAACTCTCCTTCCGTGGCGCTGGATGTGCGCGACGGCTGCACCTTGAAAGAGCTCCTGGGCGTTCTGTGCCAGCGCTACGGCCCTGATTTTGGCGCCGGCTTGATGCGGGACGACGGCGGCGTCCAGCCTTTCGTGAACATTGTGCTGAACGGAAAGACGGCGGACAGTTTCAACCTCGAGGTACCCCTGAGCGGAAACATCGATGCCTGTCAGCAGGTGGACATTTTCATCATACCGGCTTTTTGCGGAGGGCAATGATTCGCGTGAAGCAGTATTCAAAAGATGACTTGTCCACCCCCACCCTTTCCCTCCCTTCAAGGGGGAGGGATATTGATTGAAGCTCACGTCGGGAACAGCATCGTCTCTCGGAGGAGGACCCCATGAAACGGAGATGCTTTTTCTTTAGCTGCTTGTGGCCTTCCATACCTCTCATCGCCCTGATGATCGCGCTTCCACCAGCGGTGTCCTGGACGGCCAGCACGCCGGCACAAATCGGCATCGGCACCAACCGGGTGGGACTCGCGTATCACGCGGCCGGGGTGGGAATCGCCAAGGTGATCAGCGAAAAGTCCCCCATGAAGGTCCTGGTGAAGCCTTTCGCGGGTCCCAATGCGTGGATGCCGCTGCTGGACTCCGGGGAATTGGAATTAGGACTGATCTCCGGGACGGATGCCGGATGGGCCTTCACAATGGGCCCGGGCTTTCCACGCCAGAACAAGAACCTGCGGGTCTTGATGAGAGGCAACATGATCGACTTCATCGTGGTGGTAAAAGCCAGCTCCGACTTCCGGAAAGTGAGCGACCTCAAAGCGCGGAGGGTGACAAGCGATTACGGGGGAAACGTGGTTGTAAAACAGATCGTAGAGGCCTACCTGGCCTCGGCCGGCCTCGGATGGGATGACGTAAAGCGGGTCCCGGTGCCGGATATCGCGGCTGGATTGCAGGCCCTGCGGGAAGGCCGAGTGGACGCCGCCTTTGGCGGAGGCCCCGTGACCGGAGCCCTAAGGGAACTGGATGCCGCGATTCCTGTGAGGGCTCTCCCCTTCGAGCTCTCTGCCGCGACCCTGGCGAAAGCTCGGGAGCTTTTGCCCAGCGCCAGACCCGTGCTCATCAAGAAGGGGACCGGGATCCTCAGAGAGGATATCCAGGCCCTCGAATATCCCATTTTCCTTGTCGCCTCGGCCAAGCTCGCCGAGAACACCGCCTACGAAGTCGTCAAGGCCCTGTGGGAAAACTACAAGGACCTCCACCCCATCCACCCCTGGCTGAAGGGCTGGATTCCGGAGGAGATGTTCGATCCCGATCCCCCGGCGCCGTATCACCCCGGGGCCGTGAAATTCTATAGAGAAAAAAATCTGTGGAGTGCGGAAGCCCAGAAAAACCAAACGGAATTAATCGGGGCTGCGAAATAAAGAATTCCGCCGCGGCGCACCCTGAAAACCCGGGTAATTTTATGAACCAAGAGCTGCACAAGAAAACAGAGCGGGAAGACCGCTGGATCCCCACCATATGCGGCGAGTGCTATAACGCCTGCTCGATTTTGGTCCGCGTGGTCAATGGCGTCGTCAGAAAAATCGAAGGGAACCCCGACAGCCCGATCGGCATGGGGAGGCTTTGCCCCAAGGGGACGGCGGGGATCATGACTATGTACGACCCCAACCGGGTCAACGCGCCGCTCAAGCGCACCAATCCCGAGAAAGGCATCGGCGTCGACCCTCGCTGGCAGGAAATCACCTGGGAAGAAGCCCTCGCCACCGTCGCCGAGAAATTAAAGAAGGTCCGCCGGGAAGACCCCAAGAAACTGTTCATGATGGGGACCACCACGACGGTCAGCATCCAGAGAGGCGTCAGCGTGTCTTTCGCCACGGCCTTCGGCACGCCGAATCACTCCTCTTCAGGGGGCGGGCTGCATTGCGGCAACGGGGCTCACTTTGCGGCCGGACTCTTTCACGGATCCTGGTCCATGGTGCCCGACTTCGAGTACTGCCAGTACGCCATCTACTTTGGCTCCAGCAAGGGTCATGCCGCCGGCCACGCCGCCAACATCAACGCTCAAATGGCCGCCGATGCCAGGGCCAGAGGCATGAAGTTGGTCGTCGTGGACCCCCTGTGCAGTTTTGCGGCCGCCAAGTCCACGGAATGGGTCCCGATCCGCCCGGGAACGGACGGCGCCATGGCCCTGGCCATGATCAACACTCTCTTGAACGAGCTCGGAATTTACGACGCCGAATATTTGCAGAAGCATACCAACGCCCCTTACTTGATCGGTCCCGATGGCTACTATGTGAAAGACCTCGATAGCGGGAAACCCTTGGTGTGGGACCTGGGGACAGGCGCGCCGAAATGCTTTGACGCATCAGACGTCATGGACTACGCGCTGGAAGGCGTCTTCGAAGTCCAGGGTACCCGTTGCCAGCCCGCCTTCACCCTTCTCAGGGAGCACGTGAAGAGCTACACGGCCGAGAAGGCCGAAACGATTTCCACTGTTCCCGCCGCCACCATCCGGAGGCTGGCCAGGGAGTTTGGAGAGCACTCACGCATCGGAAGCACGATCATTATGGATGGCAAAAAGTTCCCCTTCCGCCCTGTGGCTGCCGTCGTCTTCCGGGGCGCTCAAGGCCACAAGAACTCGGCGCACACCTGCTACTCCATTGAACTCTTGAACCAGATCGTAGGGTGCTCCGATGTGGTGGGAGGCAGTCTGGGGTTTAACCCGGTTTCCTTCGGCCATCCGGACACCGGACAGCCCGCCTTTGCGCCCACCCCGGCGCCGGACGGCCTCCTTTGCCCCGGAACCTGGCTGACCCCTCACCGCATTTATCCGCCCCGGGACCCGGCGCCGCCGCAGACCATGGGTCTCAAAGAGATCCACCCATTGGGGCAGTCTTCGCCCTACGTGGTGTCGGCCGACCAGGAGGAACTCTGGACCAAGTTCAACCTTTCCTACCGGCCCGAGGTCATGCTGAACTACGGCGCCAACCCGGTGATGACCATGGGGAATCCCGGAACGGTCATCGAGGCCCTCAAGAAAATCCCGTTTATCGTATCCTCCAATCTGTTCCTCAACGAATTTACCGACCTGGCGGACATCGTCCTGCCGGACACCTGCTACATGGAGCGTTATGATACCCTGCCCAACTCGCCCCCCATCCTGAACCACCCCGCCGGCATGGGCGAGTGGGGTTTCGCCATCGGCCAGCCCGTGGTGCCGCGGCAATACCAACGCTGGGACTACGGTGAATTCATCCTGGAAGTCGCCGACCGCATTGGCATCACCCGGGAACTGAACGCGGTTTTGAACATGTTCTACGGACTCCAACCTCCCTACGAACTGCCGCCGGACAGAAAGACCACCCGGGAGGAATTGGCCGACCTGCACTTGAAGTTCAACTTCGGCGCGGAGCGCGGCCTGCAGTGGTTCAAAGAGCACGGGCTCATCAAGTGGCCCAAAAAACCGGAAGAGGTGTACTGGCGCATCCACAATAAGTGTCGCGTGCCGGTGTACATGGAGTTTATGAAAAGGACCGGGACCAAGGTCAAGAAAATTCTGGAACTCTTCGATGTCCCGCTGGACCTTTCCCACTACGAGGCGCTTCCCGACTGGCATCCGTGCCCCTCCCACCAGGTCAAAGATCCTCAGTTCGACCTTTACGCCTTTTACTACCGAGACGTTCTGCACACCAACTCGGCCACCATGGAGAACGCCTGGCTCGATGAAGCTTCCGAGATCAATCCATACAGCTACAACATCACGATCCACCCCGCGGTGGGGAAGAAAAAGGGGATTCAAAACGGGGATCTGATCTGGGTGGAATCCGTGAGCGGGCGCAAAGTCAGGGGCAAGGTCAACCTGAGCGAGGGGATCAACCCCGAGGGCTTGGCCGTGGCCGGCTGTATGGGACACTGGGCCCTGGGTATGCCGAAGGCCAAGGGAAAAGGGGTCCTGTTCAATGAACTCCTGGAACTGGACATGAATCACGCGGATCCAGCCAACATGAACCTGGATCTCTGCGTCAAAGTAAAAATCTACCGGGACCATCAAGGCAGGAGTTGACGTGGCTCGCTGGGGAATGGTCATTGATTTAGCCCGCTGCATCGGTTGTGCGGGCTGCCAGATGGCGTGCAAGGCCGAAAACGGCACTCCCCCGGGGATCACCTGGTGTCGGGTGGAAGTGAAGGACATCGGGAATTTTCCCGCCGTACGGAGAATTCCTTTACCGGTCCAGTGCATGCATTGCCGGGAACCGGAGTGTGAGAAAGTTTGCCCCACCGGGGCTACCGAGAAGACGGAAAGCGGCATTGTCCGTGTCGATTCCGAGCTTTGCATGGGGTGCCGGGCCTGCGTGCTGGCGTGCCCGTACGGAGCCCGCTATTTCTATGAAGAGAAAAAGGGGTACTACGAAACACTTTCCCTCTTCGAGGAACTGGCCTACAAACGGCACCGCGTAGGGACGGTGACGAAATGCGATTTCTGCCAGGAGCGGGTCGAGCGGGGATTGGACCAGGGGCTCAAGCCGGGGGTGGACCGGGAAGCCACACCGGCCTGCGTGTTCAACTGCATGACCAAGGGCCGCTTCTTCGGAGATCTCGACGACCCCAGGAGTACGGTGTCGTTGCTGGTCGCTTCCGGCCGTGCCTTCCAGCTCCTGCCGGGGCACCCCAGCGACCCGCAAGTGTACTACCTGACTCCCGGTACTACACTCAGCGCCGGAGGGCGGGAAGATGGCAAGTAACGCACTGTGGCAAAGGAGCTGGGGCTGGAAGGTCGTCCTCTACCTCTTCCTGGCGGGTCTCGGGTCGGGCTCGTTCGCGGTGGGAGCCATCGAGGCTTTTTCTTCTGCCCAGAGTTTCGTGGCCAACCTGGGAATCATCGCCGGAACCTTTCTGGTCTTACTGGGAACCCTATTTCTGCTCTGGGATCTGGGCCGCCCGACCCGTTCTATTTTTGCCCTCCGACGACTCCGAGTGTCCTGGAGCTCCCGGGGTACCTGGACTCTCACGCTCTTTAGCCTTTTCGGGGCACTGAACAGCATTCTCAGACTAACCGCTGGAAACGGAAGCCTTCCCGAATTCCAGCCGGTTCTGGACGGCCTGGGGGTCCTGCTGGCCATAGGCGTGGCGGCCTACACCGGCGTCATGCTGGCTTTGATGAGCGGTCGTCCCATGTGGAACAGTTCCATCCTGCCGGCTCTTTTCATCACGTCCGCCTTTTCCACGGGAATCGGCCTTCTCGTCGCCCTGGTTTCCCTGCCAGGAAACCAAACCCCGTTTGAAGCGATGGAAAAGTGGATCGGCGCCGACATTGTGTCAATCCTCCTGGAGCTCCTGCTCATCTACTTTTACCTCTCCGTGAACTTTGCCAGGGCGCCCGAGTCCGTCCGTATGGTGACCCGGGGTTCCCTGGCCGGACCTTTCTGGCTCGGAGTCCTTGGCGCGGGTCTGTTGATCCCCCTGGGACTCGAATACCTGAACCTGACCGGCGGCGGCTCCCCGGTGCTGGGCTTTGTCTCCGGTGTGGGCCTTTTAACCGGGGGCTTGGCACTGCGCTACATCGTTGTCTTTGCGGGAGGCCGGGCCCCCGTGCTGGCCGGCAACATCCGCTTTCTCGTGCGCCCGGGAGTGTGACGGGCTCTCAAGGGAGAAAGGCCGTGTCTAGAGACCTCAGGCAGTGGTTGCAAGCCGTACAGGATTTGGGAGAGCTCCGGACCATAAAGAACGCCAGTTGGGAGCTGGAGATGGGCGCGCTGGTGGATATCCTCTACGCCAGATCCAATGAGGCGCACCCGGCCATTCTTTTCGAAAATATCCCGGGGTATCCCGACAATGCCCGGGTCCTATTCGGACTCGTCGGTTCCCTGCGCCGGCTGGCCCTTACCTGGAACCTGGACCTCTCTTTTTCCGATCCGATGCAGTTGGTCGAATCCTGCCGGCAGAAGCTGAGAAGGATGACGCCCATTCCTCACCGCTACGTGGAGCCGCCGCCCACACTTTCCGAAAAACACCGCGGCGGAGAGATCAACCTGTGGGAATTCCCCTCCCCCCTCTGCCACGAGCTGGACGGCGGGCGCTACTTCGGCACAGGGCACATGGTGATCACCAGCGATCCGGACACCGGCTGGGCTGGCCCACGACGAGCGCACCCTGGGAATCAACATGGTCCCTTCCAGGCACGGCGTACAACATATGAAAAAGTACCGGGAATACAACCAGCCCTTTCCCATGGCGATCGTCGTGGGCGGTGATCCCCTGCTTTTCCAGGTATCCACCATGGCGGTCCCCCAGGGAGTTTCGGAACTGGATTTCGCCGGGGGAATTCAAGGGGAAGCCGTGGAAGTGTTCCGGGGAGAGACCACCGGTCTCCCGATTCCCGCCGGAGCGGAAATCGTCGTGGAAGGGATTTGCCGGCCGGACCGCCCGAGGTCCGAAGGTCCTTTTGGAGAATGGCACGGCTACTACGCCAATGACGGCCTCAACCCCTTGCAGAATCCCACCATTGAAGTGCAGAGCGTCTGGCACCGAGAGGACGCGATCCTGTGCTGCTCCCAGACCGGCCGCTACGACGAGAACGCCCTGCAGCGGGGGGTCACCCGCTCTGCGATGATCTGGAACGAGTTGGAAAAAGGAGGCATTCCGGGGATAAGAGGCGTCTGGGGCCACGAGGCCGGGGCGGGCCAGTTCATCATCGTGGTGTCCCTGCGCCAGGAATTCAGCGGCCACGCCAAGCAGGCTGCGTCTCTGGTCGTGGAAAAGAGCTCGGGGGCTTCCCTCTGCCGTTACGTCATCACGGTGGACGAAGACATTAACCCTTCCAACACGAACGAGGTGTTGTGGGCTCTGTCAACCCGTTCCGATCCGGTCCAGTCCATCGAGATCCTGAGCAAGAGAAAGGCCGGACCGAACGACCCCATGCGCGGGATGGTCTCCTGGGCGGGATCGGAAGAACTCCTGTCCAAGGCCCTGATCGACTGCTGCAGGCCCTTTTCCCGGCGGGATCTTTTCCCTCCCGTGGTGGAAAGCAGCGCCGAGATCATGGAGCGGATTCGCAGGAAGTTCGCTGAACAAATCGGCGAGGAGTGTTTCTTTTGATCAGCGTCCCACTTGCGGGAGAGAATCCTCGGGGTGCCCCCTTGGGCTCCCGGACAGCTTGCGACGAGAATTTTAGGGGCCGAATCGAGTGGTCTTCGCCTCGCAACCTGTCAGGTCGCCTGCGGGGCTACCCCCTCAGATCTGAAGACTCTGAATGGGGGAAGGCAAGTGAGAATTAGTCGTTGACATGTTCCCGGAGAAGGGTATAGTGCGCTTTATTCCAAACTCTCGAATCTTTCCAATATTTCAGGGGAAATGAGGGCGCTGCCATGAACCCGGTTGAAATGGGGTCGAAACGAAGCAGTTCTGAAGGGTCCCTTTTTTCTATCGAAGCGGTTCACAAGCCCAAAATCAGCGAAACCGTGGCCAATCAACTCAGAAAAGAAATCGCTCTGGGTCACTTCAAGGTAGGCGAAAAACTCCCTTCCGACCTGGAACTCGCCAGACGGTACCAAGTGGGACGCACGGCCGTCCGGGAGGCATTCCGAATCCTGGAGTTCAACGGGCTGCTCTCCGTCCGGGCCGGGAATTCAGGAGGCGCTTTCGTATGCCGGCCGGACCAGGGGATTTTGAAAACCCAGCTTGAGGAAATCTTGAGAATGGACGGGGTGAGCGTGGGGCATCTCTATGAGGTGAGACTGGCCCTGGAACCCGACATGCTGGAGACGGCGCTCAAGCGAGCCACTCCCGCCGATCTGGCCGCCTTGAGGGAAAACGTGGAACGCTCCGAAGCCTCCTTCCTCGAGGGACGTCAACAGGACAAGGTCAGGGAGACGTACGGATTCCACATCATCCTCGCGGAAATGACCCGCAATCCGATCTACGTCTTTCTCATGAAGGCCATCATTGAGATCATGTACCAGTCCTATTCGCGGGTCATGCCGGTCACGGACTTCAATCGGATTCCCATCGACGATCACCGGGAGATCCTGACCCACATCGAAAACGGCAACATCGCCGAGGCAAAACGACATCTCGTTCACCATATCGAAGAAATCAACGACGGGGTGATGAAGGAGGTCCATCTGCACGATTTCTTGCTGAAGAAGAGCTGACGCACAGCCTTCACGTAGTTTTAAGACAGCATTCTTTCCCGGGGGTGTAGTTCTCCCCCCAGACGAACCGAACGGCCCTGTTTCCACAACCGATCGAACGGAGGAGTGTTTCTCATGGCAGGGAAAAAGACAGACTTCGGCATCCTGTTGCCGACCCGGGGACTCCTGCTCGCATCCCAGGACACCCAGGAGAATCCCGATCCTAACCTGATTTTCGACATGGCCAAGCAGATCGAGGCCTACGGCTACCAGTCCATCTGGGTGGGCGACAGCCTGCTGGCGAGACCCCGTCTGGACGCCCTGGTTACGTTGGCGGCCGTCGGCGCCGTGGCCCCGAAACCGAAGCTCGGCACCTGCGTGTTTCTGCCGGCCATGCGGCACCCCCTGCTGCTCGCTCAAACCACGGCGACCGTGGATTTCCTCTCGAATGGGAGGCTGATTCTGGGCATCGGGATCGGCTCCCGGGTGGCGGACTACTACTTCGAGTGGGTGGCCCTCGGGATCCCGCCCGAGAAGCGCACCCGGCGCATGGTGCACGTCGTGGAAGCGTTGAAGAAGCTGTGGACGGGGGAGCCGGTCACCACCGAAAGCGAGTTCTTCCCCTTCCAGGACGCCCGCATCCTCCCCACTCCCATCCAGAAGCCGGGAGTCCCCATCTGGTTCGCCACCGGGCACGGCCGCTTCATCCCCGCCCAGTACGCGCGCCTCGTGCGGCTCGGCGAGGGGGCCATGATGAACCTGGACATGCCCTGGGAGTTCAAGCAGCACGTGGAAAACATCGAGAAGGAATGCGACAAGCAGGGGCGTGATCCGGCCACCATCCACCGCTGCATGTACCTTTCCGTCACCCTCGGCAACGATGCCCAGAAAGCGACCGAAGAAGGGGAAGGATTTCTGACCAAGTACTATCTGCGCAACTGGTGGGAAGGACGCTGGGGTCCCTTCGGCCCGCCCCAGGTGATCATCGACCGGATCAACGCGTTCCAGGAGGCCGGCGCCCAGAGCTTCGTCATCCGCTTCTGCTCCTATGATCAGATGGCCCAGCTCGAGTGGTTCACCAAGGAGGTCTGGCCCCACTGTCAATGAGACTCCGTCCTTGAGTCTTTGCGCCGCATCGGGCGCAGGGCGGCTGAAAGGAGGCGCAATGAAAATTGTGGGTGTTGAAATCATTCCCCTGACCTTCGAGTGGAAGCGGGTGATCGAGGAGTCCTTCGGCACCGTGGGCAAGCGGGAGTTCGACGTGGTGGTGAAGATCGTCACCGATGAGGGTCTTAGCGGTTTGGGCGAGGCCATGACCCTGGGCCCCTTCTATTCGGGGGAAAGCCAGGGAACCGTCACGGCCCTCATCGCCGAGGAGTTCGCGCCGAAAATTCTCATCGGGGAGAACCCGTTCAACGTGGACAAGATCCACTTCCTGATGGACAAGTTCTGCTCGGGTCACTCGATCGCCAAGACTGCCGTCGATGAAGCGCTCTACGACATCATGGGAAAGGCCCTTGGCGTACCGGTCTACCAGCTCCTGGGAGGCAAGTACACGGAGAAGATCCCCCTGCGCTGGGCGATCGGCATGGGCAAGCCGGAGGAGATGGCCGAGGAAACCCTCATGGGCATCAAGGTGGGGTACAAGGCGCTCAAGACCAAGGGAGGGATCAACCCCAAGGACGACGTGGAGTCCATCAAGGCCATCCGCAAGGCCGTCGGGGACGAGATCCAGATTACGGTGGACATCAACCAGAGCTACGACGTGAAGACGGCCATCCGCGTCATCCGGGCCATGGAGGAATACGGCGTCCAGCTCATCGAGCAGCCCGTGCATCGCAAGGATCTGCACGGCATGGCGATGGTTCGCAAAGCCGTGACCACCCCCATCGGCGCCTGCGAGAGTGCTCTCACCCTTCACGAACTGATGGACGTGATCCGCATGGAGGCCGCCGATTTTCTGAACTTCAAGGTGTCCCGCTCGGGGGGATTTTACGTGGGCAAGCAGATAGTCCACGCCGCCGAGGCGGCGGGGATGTGCGTGGTGGGATCCACCCAGCTCGGCATGGGGATCGAGCTGGCGGCCAACTCCCACTTCCACACCTCCACGATGCGGCTGGGCCAGCCGCCGTACTGCTACAACGGCTACGGCTCGGGGATCCTCAAGCTCTTCAACGCGGTGGATTCCAAAGGCATCACCAAAGATATCGTCACCGGGGCGCCGATCATCGCCGACGGGTTTCTTTCGGTCCCCCAACGGCCCGGTCTCGGGGTTGAATTAAACGAGGAAAATGTGCAGCACTACCTCACCAAGGGAAAGTCCCGCATTCGGGTCGGTGAATTGAAGTAGTGAGGACTTCTAAACAAGCGTCTTATGAGCACTCCCCCTCACCCTCCCCTCTCCGCACGCCCAGGGGGCACCCGGGGTACCCGGGGGGAGAGGATAAAGGTGAGGGGGTCCGCTAGAATGGCAGGGCATTAGAAACACAGTCATCGATAGAGGAGAATCGGGCGATGAAAATAGACCGAGTGGACGTATGGGCAGTACGGATCCCGTATTTTAATCCCATCCGGTTCGCCTTCGGGACCCGCACCGTCGGCGACTACCTCGTCCTGCAGATCTACACGGATACCGGCGTGTGCGGCACCGGCGGCAGCGGCGCCTTGTGGCCTCCGGTCTCCGGTGAAAGCATCCAGGGCGCGCTGCAAATCGTCGAAGAGAGCTTCGTCCCCCACGTCCTGCTTGGAGAGGATCCGAACTGCCTGGGCAAGATCATGGACCGCCTGGACCGGCTGTGCGTCGGGAACACCATGACCAAGTCCGCGGTGGACTTCGCCCTGCACGACCTCCTGGGGCGCGCCCGCGGCGTTCCCGTCTACGACCTTCTGGGCGGAGCCCAGCGGGATGAGATCCCCCAGGAGTGGATCGTGATGCTGGACAAGCCCGAGGTGATGGCCGCAGAGGCCAAGGAATGGATCGACGCGGGATACACCGGGATCAAGGTGAAATTCGGGGGGAACGTCAAGGAGGATATCAAGCGCTACGAGCTCACCCGCAAGGCCATCGGCGACCACATCGGCATGTGCGTGGACGCCAACCAGGCCTACAAGGCCGACGGCGCCATCCAGGTCACCAACGCCATCGAGCCCATGGGGATCAAGTTCATGGAGCAGGCCCTCCACCGGGACGACGTCGACGGCTGTATGAAGCTCCGGAAGCACACGAACGTGGCGCTGGCCGCCGATGAAGGCGCCTGGACGGTGAAGGACGCCCGGCGCTACATCGATTTCCAGCTCGTGGACTACCTCCACGCCGCGCCCAGCCGCATCGGCGGGCTGTACCGGATGAAGCAGTACGTGGACATGGGGAACGCGGCCCACGTCCAGTCCATCTACTCCATCTACAACAGCCCGGCCCTGGAATACGCGGCATCCTGCCACTTCGCCTTCGCGGCCCAGCCCAAGACGATCCCGGACGAGATCGTGGGGATCTTCAACGTGCACGGCGGCAAGCATACGAACGAGATCAAGGAATCCATCGCGGACCCCATCAACCCGCCCCTGATCGGGGGCAAGATCACCAAGCCCAAGGGGCCGGGGTTCGGCATGGAGCTGAACGTGGAGTACATGAAGCACTACCAGCTCCACTTCAAGTCACACACCAAGAAATGAGAAACCGAGGAGCGGCCACCGGGGGGATTTCCACATGAGTCTCAAAGCCAGGGATCGGGTTTCGCAAGCCGAGCTGCAAAGGCGAAGCCGGGAAGTCGCGGGAAGAATCGCAGAACAGGAACTGGACGCTCTCCTCGTGTCGGGGATCAACTTCTCGGCCACCTTGGGGTATCTCCGCTACCTGACCAACTGGGCCCAGCCCTTCGTGGGGGAATACTTCCTTCTCAGCAAATCCGGAGAAGGCGTCTTCCTGGCCAGGACCCAGGAGCGCGCGGCTCTGGTCCGAGAGATCTCCGGCCTCGATTCGCTGACGGGTGCCACTCCCGGGGCGGTCGCTCAGGCAATCCGCAAGATCCAGGCCCGCCGGGTGGGGGTCTGCAGCCTGGGAACCATGACCGCCGCGTTTTACCAAGGGCTCACGAGAGAAGCCGCCGAGGTGGAGTTTGTCGACGCCACGGCGATCATGGATCAGGTGCGCATGGTGAAGTCCGCCGAGGAGATCGACCGGGTGCGGAAGTCCGCCGAGCTGGGCGACCTGGCCTTCGCCCGCTTCAAGGAGCTGGCGGCACCGGGGGCCGGGGAGCACGAGATCTTCACGGAACTCGACTATCTGGTTCGAAAGCACGGCGCTGAAAGCACCTACTTCATGATGGCCACGGATCCCGCCCCGGTTCCGAAATTTCTCGATCTGGCCTCCGAGACGTACCGTCCCGGAGACGTGATTCTGTTCAACGCGGAAATCGCGGGCCCCGGGGGGTACTACACCCAGGTGGTGCGCAGCGGCTCCGTCGGGAAAGCCTCCGAGGAGACCCGCTCCGTCTTTGCAGTCTGCCGGGAGGCTCTGGAAGCCGGGCAGCCGATGTTGAAGCCCGGCGTTTCGATGCGGCAGGTGTTCCACGCCGTGGACGGAGTCATACGGCACAGCAAGTACAAAAGGGGATTACACATCGGCCATGCCCAAGGACTGGACATCTACGAGAAACCCCTGGTGGATGAAAATGACGAGACCGTCCTGAAACCAGGTATGGTGATGGTGCTCCATCCCCACGTCGAGCTGCCCGCCGGCGGCGGCGTGTGGGTGGGCGAGACTTTCTTAATCACAGCCGACGGAAGCGTGCGCTTGCATGCTTCCAGACGGGAGCTGTTTGAGGTTTGATCGGGTGACCGGAAAGTCGTCCGCTTCATGCAAGCCGGGAAGGGAGAAGACATGAAGACATCGCAGTGGACCCGGACGGGAATGAAAAGGCTTGGCCTTCTGGCGTTTGTCCCGTGCCTCTCGGTTTTCCTGGGAACCTTGCCGCTCGCCAACGGCGTGGAAGCCCAGGGGAAAGGGACCGGCACTCTCTCCATTGCCACAGACCGCATCGGCACCACCTTCAACGCCTTCGGCAGCGGCATAGCGAAAGTCGTGAGCCAGTACTCCCCCATGACGATCGTCGTGCGCCCCTTTTCCGGCCCCGATGCCTGGCTGGCGGCGCTGAATCAGGGGGAAATGAATCTGGGTGCCGTATCTTCCCCCAGTACCTGGCTGGCGTACCATGCCAAGGCCGCATACAAGGAGCCCCTGACCAACCTCCGCTTGTTGCGCTCCGGGGAGGGGAGCCTTCTCTTGAGTTTCGTGGTGCCGGCCAAATCCAATATCCGATCCGTAAAAGACCTCAAGGGAAAAAGGGTCTCCTCCAGTTTCGGCGGGCATGCGACCATTGTTCCGCAGATCACTTCAGCCCTGGAAGCGGCCGGCCTCAAATGGTCCGATGTCGTCCCAATTCCAGTGGTGTCGGCGGCCGATGCCGTACAGGCTCTCATGGAAGGAAGGCTTGACGCCTCCTGGGCATCGTTCGGGATGCCGCAGGTGCGGCAAGCGGATGCCCGAATCGGGGTCCGCTATATCCCCCTGGAATCTTCCCCCCAGGCTCTAGAGGTCTACAGGCGGATCGCTTTCCCGGACCTGCAAATAAGAACGGTAAAGGCTGGTTCCGCCCCGGGAGTGCTGGAAGATACAGCCATGATGACCCCCGACTCCTATCTGATCGCCAACGCCAAGGTGAGCGACGAGGCGGTCCGCACCGTCCTCTCCACATTATGGGATCATGAAAAGGATCTGACCGTGATCCATCCGGGCTTGAAAAACTTCACGAACCGCCGTCCATCCCCTACCACCCCGAGGCGGTCCGGTTTTACAAGGAGAAGGGGCTCTGGAATTCAAAGGCCGAGGCGGCCCAGAAGAAGCTGCTCCCCTAGCCCGACGCGATGGAAAGGGCCGGAAGGAGGCGGCGTGTGGGTCGGTAGAACCCTACTTCAAATGGGAGGAGAAAACAATGAAAAGGTCTCAGTGGTACAGAGCAGGCGGCGGAAGGTTGATCGTGTCGGTTTTTGCGCTGTGCCTCGCGGTCTTCCTGGGAATCTTTGCGCTCGCCGGCGGCGTGGAGGCCCAAGGGAAAGGGGGCGGCTCCCTGACCATCGCCACGGACCGCATCGGTACCACCTTCAACGCCATGGGCAGCGGCATGGCCAAGGTCGTGAGCCAGTTTTCCCCCATGACGATCATCGTGCGCCCCTTTTCCGGGCCCGACGCCTGGCTTCCCGCACTGAATCAGGGGGAGTTGAATCTGGGAGCCGTGTCCGCTTTCAGTTCCTGGCAGGCGTATCAGGCCAAGGCCGAGTACAAACAACCTCTGCCCAACCTCCGCCTGCTGCGCTCCGGGGAAGGGAGCCTGATGTTGGGTTTCGTGGTGCCGGCCAAATCCAATCTCCGCTCCGTAAAAGACCTCAAGGGGAAACGGGTGTCGGCCGGGTGGGGTGGTCATACGGCCATCATTTCCTCGGTCACCTCGGCCCTGGAAGCCGCGGGTTTGAAGTGGTCCGATGTCGTGGAAGTTCCCGTGGTGGGAGCGGCCGACGGCGTGCAGGCCCTCATGGAAGGGAGACTGGACGCTTCCTGGGCATCCTTCGGGATGCCGCAGGTGAGGCAAGCGGACGCCCGGATCGGGGTCCGCTACATCCCCCTGGAATCCTCTCCGCAGGCGCTGGAGATTTACCGGCGGGTGGCTTTCCCGGGCGCAATGTTGAAGACGGCGAAAGCCGGCTCCGCGCCCGGAGCGGTGGCGGATACCCCCATGCTGACGTATGACTCCTATTTGATCGCCAACGCCAAAGTGAGCGATGAGGCGGTGCGCTCCGTCCTCACGACCTTGTGGGAGCATGAGAAGGACCTGACCGTGATCCATCCGGGCCTCAGGGGGTTTGTCAACAGTGCAGCGGTCACGGAGTTTCCGGTCATCCCCTACCACCCGGAGGCGATCCGGTTTTACAAGGAGAAAGGGGCCTGGACTCCGAAAGCCGAGGCTATCCAGAAGTAGCTGCCGCGCTGGAAGGTCACGGACAGTCGGGAGAAATTGATGTCGGACAAACAACTCATGTCGGGCGCGGATCGGGTTCTCTTTATCAACGAAGAGGACTGGACACGATCCGTGCTGAAGGCCGGTCGCTGCGGCCAGTGCGGGAACTTGGATTTTCCCAGGGGCCTTTACTGCAAGGGCTGTCTGAGTTCGGACCTCAGAGAAATCGAGTTGAGCCGCTGGGGGGGCCTCTACTCGTTTTCCCATGCCCGTGTTTGCGCCAGGGGATTTGCGCCCCCCTATGTCTTCGGCTACATCGATCTTCCGGAGGGGATCCGGGTCTACAGCCAGTTGGAGCCCGCCGATCCCGCCTGCTTCCGCTCCGGCATGGAGGTGGAGCTCACGATGGGGGAAATCCGCCGCGAGGAGGACGGTACCGCCATCTGGGGGTATAAATTCCGCCCCCGGGATCGAGGATGAGATGGAGAAGGTAGGGATCGTCGGGGTGGGAATGCACCGCTTTGGGAAGTTCCCCAACCTCACCTTGACCGAGATGGGAGTCGAGGCCTGCGTGCAGGCCCTGCGCGACAGTGGCCTGGACAAGAGGAGGATCGGCGCTTGTGTGGTCGGGAACGTGGGAGGCGGCATGGTCCCGGGGCAGAAGGTCCTGGCCGAATTGGGACTGGCGGGGATCCCTCTGATCAACGTGGAAAACGCCTGCGCGAGCGCCGGCACGGCTCTCCATGTGGCGTGGTCCTTTGTCGCTTCGGGGCGCTACGAGGCGGCTCTGGCGCTCGGGCTGGAGCAGATGTCTCGCACCATTGAAGGGACCATCCCTCTGGGAGGCGATTCGCTGGAACTGCAGATGGGGATGATGATGCCGGGGAAATTTGCCCTGGTGGCCCGCAAGCACATGGAGCTGTACAGAACCTCTCTGCAACAACTGGCGGCGGTCTCCGTGAAGAACCACCGCCACGGAGCGCTGAATCCCCTGGCCCAGTACCGTAAGGAGTTCACCGTCGAGGAAGTCCTGAGCTCGCCGCTCATCGCCGATCCTCTGACCCTGCTGCAGTGCTCTCCCACGGGGGACGGCGCCGCGGCGGTCGTACTCTGCAGCGCGCGGGAGGCCGCCAGGGCATCTCAGCCGATCGTCTGGATCGAGGCCTCGGTGCTCACGAGCGGCACCTACGAGGTCGGTCCCAGGGACATGACCAGCTACGATCAGACCCGGCGGGCGGCGGCAGCGGCGTACGAGGCCGCCGGGTGCGGCCCGGAAGAAATCGATGTGGTCGAGGTCCATGACGGATTTACGATTTCCGAGATCATCCACAGCGAGGACCTGGGGTTCTTTCCAAAAGGGGAAGGGGGACCTGCCGCAGAGTCAGGTGCAACGGCGATCGGCGGCAGGATCCCGATCAATCCAAGCGGCGGACTCCTGGCGCGGGGCCACCCCATCGGGGCGACGGGGCTGGCTCAGATCGCCGAGCTGGTCTGGCAGCTCCGCGGCCAGGCGGGAAGCCGGCAGGTGGATGGTGCGAAGGTAGGGCTGGCTCACTGCATGGGAGGCCTGGTCCAGGGGCTCGACGCGGCGGCCTGCACCGTCCACATCCTGAAGTGCTGAAGAGGGATATTGGGGTGACAAATGGTAGTGGGTGACGTGATTGATGGAAATGCCCGGCGCTGCCCGGATCGGGTGGCCTGGACCTTCCAAGGAACCCCCTGGACCTGGTCGACGGCAAACGAACGCGTCAACCGCCTGGCCGATAGCCTCCTGAGCTTTGGACTTGCCCACGAGGATCGGGTCGCGTTCCTGTCTCATAACTCCCATCGCCTGGCTGAAGTGTATTTCGCCCTGGCCAAAGCCGGTCTCATCGCCGTGCCCATCAACGCCAAATCCGTGAGCCGCGAAATCGCCTTTATCTTGCAGGACGTGGAAGCCCGCGCTCTTCTTGTGTCCAAGGAGTTTGTGCCCCGGCTCGGTCCCATCGAATCGGATCTGAAGAGACTGCGCTGCGTGATCGGCCTGGACGAAGGCCACGGCTTGCCGGTTGATTACGAGGACCTCCTTTCGTCGGCCTCGCCGTCTCCGCCGTCCTCCGCGGTTCACGAGGATTCGATCCGGGCGATCAAATATACGAGCGGCACGACGGGATTTCCCAAGGGTTCCATCAGCACCCACAAGCAGTTTCTCTTTAACATCACCAACTATCTACTCCACTTGCCATTTACCCCCGAGGACCGCTGTTTGCTCGCCTTGCCGATGCCGGCTGGAGTCGGTGCCCAGTTGTTGGCCGCCTATGCCTACAGGGCATGCCAAACGTTCATCCTCGAGAAATTCGATCCAGCCCAAGTCCTCGATGCGATCGAGAGGGAGCGGATCACCCGAATCTACCTGGTACCCACCATGATCGCGGCCCTCGTAAACGAGATGATCTCCCGCCCCAGGGACCTCTCTTCCGTGCGGCTTATGGGCTACGGCGGGTCGCCGGCCCCTATGGCTTTGATTCGCAAAGCCATGGAGGTTTTAGGGTGCCCGTTTTATCAGAGCTTCGGCGCCTCCGAAACCGGGGGATTCATCTGCTATTTCACCCCCGAGGATCACCAGCACAAGCTCGGCTCCGGCTGCGAACCGGCTGACTTTCGGGGAAAGCAGGTGACCCCGTGCGGCCGCGAGGCCCAGGGGTTTCACATCCGAATCGTGAACTCCGAGGGGAATCCCTTACGGGCCGGGGAAGTTGGAGAGATGGTCGTCCGAGGGGATTCTCTCATGTCGGGCTACTGGAGGCGTCCCCAGGAGACTCGGGAGGTTCTCAGGGACGGCTGGCTGTTCACGGGCGATATGGCAAAGATCGACGCGGAAGGATACATCCACATCGTCGATCGCAAGCGGGACATGATCATCTCGGGAGGTTTAAACGTTTACTCCGCCGAGGTTGAGTCCGTAATCCAGGAACATCCGGCGGTTTCCGAAGTCGCCGTCGTGGGAGTTCCCGACCCCTATTGGGGAGAGGCGGTGCGCGCCTTTGTCGTACGAAAGAAGGGAGAAACCTGCTCGGCAGAGGAACTGCTCCGATTCTGCGCTGATAATCTGGCAAGCTACAAACGTCCCCAATCCATCGTTTTCTTGGAAGCGCTACCGAAAACGAGTTCGGGAAAGGTGCTCAAAGTTCAACTGCGCAGCGAGAACTGGGGGGAAAAGCTCTCGCCCGATGCGCCCCATGACCTTTCGCTAAATCCACCCGCTGGAGGATCGCTATGACAACTTACTACAGAGACTTGAGGGAATATCTGGAGGTTCTCAAAAAAAACGGCAAGCTGGTGACAATCGAGCGCCCCATGAACAAGGACACGGAGATGCATCCACTGGTGCGTCTCCAGTTCCGGGGTTTGCCCGAAAAAGACCGGAAAGCGTTTCTGTTTACTCACGTGACGGATTCTACGGGGAAACGGTATGACGTTCCCGTCGTCGTCGGCTGCATGGCCGCCTCCAGAGAGATCTATGCACACGGGATGAACTGCGAGCTCGATGAGGTCCCCGCTCGATGGCACCAGGCCTTGGTCCATCCGATTCCGCCGGTTCTCGTCGACAAAGGACCCATTCAGGAGGTGATTCTCAAAGGCTCAGATCTGGATGCTGCGAGCGGCATTTCCTTCATTCCAGTCCCCATCTCGACCCCCGGCTTTGACAACGCTCCTTACCTGACCGCCGCCCATTGGATCACCAAAGACCCCGTCACGGGCATCCGCAACGTGGGCAACTACCGGGGGATGGTCAAATCTCCCACGCGCCTGGGATGCTTTCCCGGTGCGAAAACCCAGGGGGTGGCAATTCACTGGAGACAGTGCAAAGAGATGGGAAAACCCTTGGAGGCGGCCATCGCTCTGGGTGTGACCCCGAACATCTCTTACTGTGCAGTCACACGAATCCCTCACGGCAGGGATGAGCTTGAAGTCGCGGGAGGAATCGCCGGGAGCCCGGTCGAACTGGTCAAATGCCAGACGGTGGATCTGGAGGTGCCGGCTCACTCGGAAATCGTCATTGAGGGAATAATCCCCACGGACTCAGGGGAAATCGAGGGTCCTTTCGGGGAATTCACCGGGTTCATGGGGCCCAGGGGAGTTTCCCTGTACTTCAATGTGACCTGCATCACGATGCGCTCCGCCCCCATTTACCAGGCTTTCCTCAGCCAGTTCCCCCCCAGTGAGAGCAGCAAAATCCGGCAGATGGGCCGGGAGCACGTGCTCAAGAAAACGCTCTCTGTGGACTGTGAGATCCCGGGTGTCCTCGATGTGGCCCTCCTCGAACCCACGGGCACTTACGGATTCGTCGTGGTTCGGGTCTCCCGGCGCAGTCCAGAGGAAGGGGAAAGACTCAAGAAGGCTGTGAAAAGCATCATGAAAACCTGGCCAGCAAAGACCTTTGTTCTGGTCGATGAGGATATCGATCCCCGGGATGCAGACTCGGTGAACTGGGCCATGAGCTTCCGCATGCAGCCCCATAGGGACATGGAGATTTTTGCCTCAGAGTCCCCGACCACGCTCGATTGTTCCATCAGCCCGCACACCGATATGCGCACCGAATCAGCCCTGGGTAAGGAGACGATGGCCTCCGTGCTCCTGATCGATGCCCGCGCCAAGTGGGATTACCCTCCCGTATCTTTGCCGAAGAAAGAGTTCATGGAGCGGGCGCTCCAGATCTGGAACGAGGAGGGTCTGCCCGCTTTGAACAACTTGAAGGCCCCGTGGTTTGGATACTCCATGGGCTATTGGACGGAAGAGGACGCACAGGAGGCGGATCTGGCCGTGCAGAGCCGGTACTTTGAGACCGGGAAAAAGTTCGAGGCACGCCGGGAAAAGCTCTGAGCTTCTGTGAATCAGCACGAAAGGAGGACTCCCCAGGTGGAGAGACGACCGAAAGTGAAAAGCCTGGAAGAAGCCGTGCAGGTTGTGAAAGACGGCACCACACTAGCTATGACTGCCACCCACTACAACAGCGTCCCCATGGCAGCCATCCGCCAGATCGTGCGGCAGGGGAGCAAAAAGCTCACCGTCATCCCGACGCCCAGCGCGGGCCTCGCCATCGACCTGCTGATCGCCGCCGGGTTGCTGGAGATCTGCTACGTTTCCTACGTCGGGCTGGAATTTCTGGGACTGGCTCCGAATTTCAGGAAAGCAGTCGAATCTCACAGCCTCAAGATTTTCGATGTGGATGAACCTACGATTATCATGGGATTCAAGGCCGCGGCCGCGGGCATCCCCTTCATGCCCCTGCCTCCCTATTACCGGCTCACGGACTTTCCGCGAGTGAACCCCTATTATCGGGAGATTACCGACCCCTTCACGGGAAAGGCCGCCTACGCGGTGCCGCCTCTGTGCCCCGATGTGGCCATCATCCATGTGCAACAATGCGACCCGTTCGGAAACGCGCGGCAACTGGGCGGAAATCATACGGAGAGCCTCATCGCAAAAGCCGCCAATCACGTGATCGTTACCACGGAAGAAGTCATTCCCCTGGAAGACACCATGTCCGACCCACTGCGCACGACGATCCCGGGAATCCTCGTTAACTCGGTGGTAAAGCTCCCCTACGGCGCTCACCCGGGTGCCTGCCCCGCCCGCTATAACTACGACGAGGAGCACCTGAAGCGCTATGCCACCCTGGCCAAGGAAGGAAGGACCGCGGAATACATCGAGGAGTTCGTCTTCGCACGCAAGGATCATTCCGAGTATCTGGAGAAGATCGGCGCCGGACGCCTGCGGGAGCTACAAATTTCCTGACCGCCGATCCGGAGAACCCGACCCGGCAAGATTCAGGAGGGAGAATGTCCAAAGAATCAGCAACGCCCGGCTACTCAAGCGCTGAACTCATGGCCGTTGTCCTGGCCCGCGAAATGAGGGACGGAGAGCTAGGAGGCCTAGGGGCTGCTTCTCAGATTCCGATGGCCGCCGTGAAACTCGCAAAGCTGACCCATGCGCCGAACCTTTCCTGGATCTGCGGC
This sequence comes from Candidatus Tectimicrobiota bacterium, assembly GCA_016193065.1. Lineage (GTDB taxonomy): Bacteria > JACPSX01 > JACPSX01 > JACPSX01 > JACPSX01 > JACPSX01. Next base: position 21,358 of record JACPSX010000045.1, read on the forward strand.
GGCAGCGGAGCTATCGATTCGAAGCTCCCGAGACTCCTCCAATCCGCTGCGGACTATCGCAATTTATTTGGCGCGGAGTACCGCACCAGCATGGAAGACGTCGTTGACCTGGAAATGCGCGGACGCGTCCACTTCGCCTTCCTGGGGGGCATGCAGGTGGACCAGTTCGGGAACCTGAACATGGTCTGCATCGGCGATTACCACAAACCGGCCGTCAGGGGGCCCGGAACGGTGGGCCTGATCTTCACGGCTGCGTTTGGGAGAATTTATATCTACCTCCACCATCACAGTCCCCAGATCCTGGTGGAAAAGGTGGACTTCATCAGCGGGCCGGGATTCTACGACGGCTCGAAGATGCGCGATGAGTTCGTCAACAAGAACGCCCGTGGACCCTGCATGGTGCTGACCCCTCTGTCGATCTTCGACTTTGAGGAGACCTCCCGGAAGATGCGGTTGTGCTCCGTGCATCCGGGCCGCACCGTGGAACAGGTCCTGGCCCAGACCGGGTTTCGCCCCTTGCTGAGAGACCCGGTGACTGAGACTCAGCCCCCAACCGAGGAGGAACTCGGACTTCTGAGGACCCAGGTGGATCCGGAGGGAGTACTGCGCCGGCTCATCCCGTAGCCGCGTGTTAGCACTCTTTTGCCGTCATTCCGGCGACAGCCGGAATCCAAGAAGTTGGGAAGCTGGACCCCGGCTCCCCGATGTGGAGGGGGGCGCAATGAATTGCGCCCCTACAGTAGGGGCGTCATTCATGACGCCCACGGGGCTTCCGCCGGGGTGACGCAAGACACAAAGGGAGGAAAACAATGAATCCGGGAACAGGAAATCCAACAGGGAATGTTGACTGGTACGAGGAGGTTTTTCGTTTTCGGGAAAACTGGCGCCGGAGGGCGGCTGAGGGGAATCGATTCCTGAGAGGGGAAGAGGTCCCGTTTCAGCAGAGCCGGCAATCCCTGAGCCAGTGGTACCTCCTCCCTTTCAAAGAGGATACGGCCGCCCAGCAGTGGGCCGTGTTCACCCAGGAGATCCGGACCCGATCGGGAAAACACAAGCACCAGGGCGGTGTGGCGATTTTCATCCTGGAAGGGAAAGGGTACAGCGTCGTGGACGGAAAGCGCTACGACTGGGAAAAGGGGGACATGCTCCTTTTGCCCGTCAAGCCGGGAGGCTGCGAGCACCAGCACTTCAACCTGGATCCGGAGAAGCCGTCGAAATGGCTGGCTCTGCGGTACATGCCCACAACGGACGTTTTGGGCAATCAGCATGAGCAAGTGGAAAATCACCCGGATTTCCGCAAGTAGCCGGCGACAGCAGGCAACAAGAGAAAGGTGATGCCGAAATGGACCTTTTTGAAGCACTCATAAGAAGAAGGAATGAAGAGAGGGAAAGGATGGGGAATCCCACCGTGGTGGTGAAGGGGAAAGAGCTGCCGTGGTCGCAGAGCAAGTACGGAAAGATGCGCTGGTACATGCACCCCGAGTTGAAGGATCGCGCCTTGCAGACCCTGGCGGTGTACATGCAGGAACTCCCCCCCGGGGGCAGAAGCGCGAAGATCCAGCAGCAGGGGGAGGTGGTCATTTACCTGCTGGAGGGGGAAGGGTACTCCATCGTGGATGGGGCCCGGTTCGATTGGAAACCGGGGGATTGCATCAACCTACCTTCCAAGCTGGAGGGGGTCGTCCACCAGCACTTCAACAAGAGTCCGTCCGGGCCCGCGCGCTTCATCGTTGCAATCCCCAACCTGTTTGATTCCCTGGGGGTTGATATGGGGTGCGGGCTTGAAGTCCTGGAGGAGGCATCTTCCTAACCGATCGCGTCCGCCCTATTGAATGTGTCGGGCAAGGAGGAAGGAGATTATGAAAAGAAAAAGTTTCACTGCAGGTCTCGCGGCCGTCCTGTCAATTTTCATGTTCTTGGTGGCACCGGCGGGATCCCTCAATGCGCAGGAGAAGCCCTTCTACCAAGGAAAGACCCTGACCATCGTGGTCGGTTACGCGGCGGGCGGGGGGTACGATCTGTACGCCCGCATCCTGGCGCGGCACATCGGAAGGCATATTCCCGGGGAGCCCACGGTGATCGTCCGGAACGTGCCGGGAGCCGGCAGTCGCGTGGCCATCAACCAACTGTACGCCGAGACGAAACCGGACGGGTTGACCATCGCCACGTTTGACCGCGACGCGTACACCTCCCAGCTTCTCAAGCACGCCGGCATCCTGTACGATCTGCGGAAGTTGAGCTGGATCGGGAGCGCGTCGAGCGAGCTGAGCGTACTCCAGGTGCGCACCGACGCCGGGATTCGCTCCCCCCAGGATCTCTTTACCCTGAAATCCCCCCTGATCGTGGGCGACACGGGCGTGGGCTCTTCACCCTACGTGCAGTCCCGAGGCGTGGAGACGGCACTGGGGCTCCAGTTCAAGCACGTCACCGGTTATAAGGGATCTTCCGAAGTGGCCATCGCCATCGAACGAGGAGAGGTGCAGGCCGTCGTCGGCTCGATCAACAGCTTGCAAACCCGCAGACCCCACTGGCTCAAGCAGGGGCTGATCCGGATCGTTCTGCAAATGACGGAGGAGAGGAGGCCCAATTTGCCCGATGTACCGGCTGCCGGGGAGCTCGCCAAGGATGAAAAGGGCCGGCAACTGATCGCTGCGTCCGTGGCCGGCAACGAGTGGGCCCGCCCCTATGCCGGACCCCCGGGGATGCCCGCAGACCGCCTCCAGATCCTTCGGAAAGCCCTTGCGGAGACTCTCAAGGACCCCAAGTTCCTCGCGGAAGCAAAACAGCAAAAGCTGGAGCTTGAGGATCCCATGACCGGCGAGCAAGTGGAGAAAAAGATGAAGCAGGTATTGGAAATGCCTCCGGATGTTCTGGAAAATTTCAAGCGCCTGTTCGAGGAGAAATAACCGTTTGCACGGGCGACCGAGACACCCGGCGGGAGCCGCAATGAAATACAGAGATCTACGAGAATGGATCGACCAGGTGAAGGCCATGGACCAGCTGCAGCTTATCCACGGAGCCCAGTGGGACCTGGAAATCGGCGGGCTTACGGAAATCATCTGCAAGAAGTTCAAGCCGCCCCCGGCCCTGCTTTTCGACAATATCCCGGGTTATCCTGAGGGCCACCGGGTTCTCGTCAACATGCTCGACAGCGTTGAGAGGCTGGCCCTGACCACGGGTCTCGACCCGCAAATCACCCCGGTTCAATTCATCCACAAGTGGCGCGAAAAAATCAAGCGCCTGAGCCCTGTCCCTCCCACAGTGGTAAAGGACGGGCCTGTACTTGAAAATGTTCGCACGGGCTCCCAGGTCAATGTTCTGGAGTTTCCCGCCCCCAGGTGGCACGAGATGGACGGCGGGCGCTACCTGGGAACGGCGAACTTGGTCATTACCCGAGACCCCGATGAAGGCTGGGTGAACGCCGGAACTTACCGGGTCATGGTCCAGAACGAAAATACCGTTTCGGTTTACATTTCTCCGGGGAAACAGGGCCGCATTCAGCGTCAAAAGTATTTTGATCTCAACAGACCCTGTCCGGTGGCCATCGTCTTTGGCCAGGATCCTCTCCTTTTTGTCGCGGCCAGTACGGATGTCCCCTACGGAATGAGTGAATACGAATACGCCGGGGGGATCCGAGAGGAACCGATCTCCGTGATCCCCGGACCCGTGACCGGGCTGCCGATCCCCGCCCACGCGGAGATTGCCGTGGAAGGAGAAATGCATCCCGGAGATCTCATGCCCGAGGGCCCCTTCGGGGAGTGGACCGGGTACTATGCGAGCGCCCGCAGATCCGAACCGGTGGTCCGGGTGCAATCCATCATGTTCCGCAACGATCCGATACTGTGCGGCGCCCCCCCCATGCGTCCCTCGGTGGGCCAGGGCTTTTACCGCTCCCTGGAGCGCTCCGCCCTCATCTGGAACGCATTGGAAGAGGCCGGGGTCCCCGATGTGACGGCGGTCTATTCTCACCCTGCCGCCGGCCGCTTCCTCACCATCGTCGCCATTCGCCAGCGCTATCCCGGGCACGCGAAGCAGGCCGCTGTCGTCGCCGGCCAGTGCAGGGCCGGAGGCTACCTGGGACGCTACGTCATCGTGGTGGATGAGGATGTGGATATCTACGACACCGAAGAGGTTCTCTGGGCCCTGTGCACACGGAGCGATCCGGAACGGTCCATCGATATCCTGCGGCGCTGCTGGAGCGGTCCCTTGGATCCGATCATCCCCAAGGGGCGCAAGGGGTTTAATTCCCGAGCGATCATCGACGCCACCCGCCCCTTCGAGTGGAAAGACGAGTTCCCTCCGGTGAGCGAGATCAGCAACGCCCTGAAAGATCAGCTGGAAGGAAAGTGGCGCGCTCTACTCTCCGGTCTGGCCCGCGAGGAGCAAAATCCGTGAGCTTCCTCTTGTCCCACGGATCCTTACCATTGGAAAGGGATGCAGATGTGCGAGCAGCCGTCGACGAACAGTTGGAACTATGAAGACCTGCTGCAGGAGAGCAGACCCAAGATCCGCGACATCTCGGATCTGCTCCCCTATGCCGAGTACCTGGCCGCTCAGCCCGAGCGCCGCACGACCCACATCGGCTTCAACGGCTACGGGAGCACCAAGGCGGGCGATCGGGTCTTAATCGCGGTCGATAGCGAGTACGACGACCGCGTGGTCGCCGCCGTGGCCGCGGCCCTGAGAGCGCGCGGGGCCAAAGTGGACGTCCTGCGGATCGACAAGGGGCCGGTTCGGGAGTTCGACGAGCTGGATGAGATCCGCGTCATCATCCGGCGCGGACCGTGGCAGGACAACCCGCGACGCTGGGAGGGGATCCCCTGGGTCGAAGAACTCGCCCATGCGAATAAATACGACCTGCTCATTCACGGGAAGGGGGGGCCCATTCCCAAGACCGATTACCGCTATGAAGCGATCCCCTGGCTCGGCGCGGAGCAATTTGCCTGCCCGGCCACCATATATCCCAGAGACGTTCACCTACTGATCAACCAGAAAACCTGGGACATGCTGTGGAGGCGCGGCAAGGGCGGACGCGTCCGGATTATGGATCCCGAGGGGACGGACCTCACCTACACGCTCCACGAGGGGTACTACGACGGGCGCTACGGCTTCAATGAGAACCCGGTCTGCGGGCACCTCTTCGGCCATCCGCCCACCCCGATGATCGATCCCGAGGACGCGGCGGGCATCATCAAGGGAACCACGAACCACTTTTCCCGGCCCTTTTCTCCCATCACGGTGCAAATGGAGGCCGGGCAAGTGACCCGGGTGGAAGGAGGTGGCGCCTACGGGGCGGCCTGGAAGGACCTCCTGGAGGAGACCCGCAAGATCAAGTACCCGTGCTTTCCCCGCAGCGGTCTCTTCTGGCTCTGGGAAGTGGCCATCGGTACAAATCCCAAGGTCCGCCGGCCCCGCAACATCCATCTGCATTCCTCGGGCGGACACGAGTGGGAGCGGCGCCGCTCCGGGATCATTCACCTGGGGCTCGGGACCTTGTGGCGGGGTCCGGAAGAATACTGGGCCGCGGAGAACAAGCTCCCCTACGGCCACCTCCACGTTCACCTGATGTTTCCCACCCTGGAGGTGACCACCAAGGAAGGGGGGACTCTCGTGGTCATAAATCGAGGGCGGCTCACGGCGATGGATGATCCGGAAGTCAGGAACCTGGCCGCGAAATACGGGGATCCCGACCGGCTCTTGAGCGAAGACTGGATCCCGGACATTCCGGGGATCTCCACCGAGGGGGAATACGAGTCCTATGCCAGAGATCCGGCGGGCTGGCAGTACAGAGGGATTCGCGGTCAATAACACGGAAGCGCCGGGAGATTGAAAAGTCTGGGATTGGCGCGTTGTGCAGATGACGCACGGCACTTGAAAAATCTCTGCTCTGTCCGACCGGGCGGATCAGGAATGAACGGGGGCGTGGAGCATGGATGAGGAAGGGCGGGTAATCCAGAAGCGCAGAGACTTGCCGGGAACATGGAGAACCGTGGAGAGGGCATTTCTTTGCCTCATAAGCATCCTCGGAGCCGTCTACGCGCTGGGAATCCCGGGGTATTTTCGGCTGGCCTTTTTCGTCGAACAGTACGCCGGCCTGCTCTTTGGAATGATGGTCTTCGCCTTGTTCCTCTCCACAAAAGCGTTCCGTCGCTCCCGGGACCGCACTCCTCCCGTCCTGGATGTGCTGTTCGCGATTGCCGGGCTCGCTTCGGGTCTCTACATCGCCGTGTTCTACCCGACCATCGTTTTCCGCAGCGGTTTCATCACCATGCCGAACCTGGTCTTCGGCCTCGCCGCGTTAGTCCTCGTCCTGGAAGGCACCCGGCGCACCTCGGGGTGGGTCCTGGTCATCGTTACTCTGGTCATGGCCGCCATCGCCTTATTCTCCGGATCCCTCCCCGGAATCTTCAAGATATCATCGGTGGCCTGGGACCGCCTGGTCAACTATCTCTACCTGGACACCAATGCTCTCTTCGGGCTCCCCTTGACAGTGACTCTGGATATGGTCCTCCCCTTCATCCTCTTCGGCTCTTTCCTGTTCGCCATGGGAGGCGGGGAGTTTTTCGTGGACATGGCTCTCGCGCTGTTCGGGCGCTACCGGGGAGGTCCCGCCAAAGTATCCGTCGTCGCCTCGGGCTGCTTCGGAACCATCTCCGGAAGCGCCGTGGCCAACGTGATGGTGGACGGCTGGATAACCATCCCCATGATGGTGCGGGTGGGCTACCGCCCCCATGTGGCCGCAGCCATTGAGGCCATTGCCTCCACCGGCGGACAATTGATGCCGCCGGTCATGGGTCTTACGGCATTCCTGATCGCCGAGTTTCTCAACGCACCGTACGCACAAGTCGCCCTGGCGGCCGCCATCCCCGCCGTCCTTTATTACCTGTGCATCTTCGTCCAGATCGACCGGGAGGCCGCCCAGCATGGGATCAAGGGATTACCGCCCTCGGAGATCCCCCACATCGGGTCGGTCGTCAGAAGGGGGTGGATCTTCGTGGTCCCTCTGGCCCTGCTCATCTACGCCCTGTTCTTTCTCAACCTCCAGCCCGGAAAGGCGGGGATGTATGCGGTGCTGGCCACACTGGCCATCGCTCTACTGGGGAAGGACACGAGGAGCCGGCTCGCCAAGAGCGGGATTTCCATCCTGGAAAACGCCGGCCGCACGATCGTGGAGCTGGGGATGATTACGGCAGTGGCCGGATTGATCATCGGCCTGGCTTCGGTCAGCGGCCTGGGATCCCTGCTCTCCATCGAAATCGTCCGGTACGGGGGACACAACACCCTGGTGTTGCTGCTCCTGACGGCGGGGGTCTCCCTCATTCTCGGCATGGGCATGCCCACCGCCGCGGCCTACATCTTGCTGGCGATCACCGTGATCCCGTCCGTCGTCCAGGGCGGCATCACTCCCATGGCCGCTCACCTGTTCATCTTCTACTTCGGCGCCATCTCCATGATCACGCCGCCGGTGGCCATCGCGGCTTTCGCCGCGGCCTCCATCATCGGGACCTCGCCCATGCGGACCGGGTATGCCGCCTTCCGGCTGGGAATTTTGGCCTATCTGGTCCCGTTCATTTTCGTCTATTCGCACGAACTGATCATGATCGGTCCCCCCTGGCGGATCGCGCTGGCGTTCGTCACG
>JACPSX010000046.1:0-8575 GCA_016193065.1 Candidatus Tectimicrobiota bacterium
CCGACTTCCTTTTCCCCTTTGAGGCCACCTCGGTGCTGATCTTCGTGGCCCTGTTGGGAGTGGTGATCTTGGCCAAAAAGAAACTCTAGGCCGCAGTGACGTGGAGGCATCTGTGGTTCCTCTCAGCCATTACTTGATCGTCAGCGCCGCCCTCTTCGCCATCGGTGTGGCGGGCGTACTGGTGCGCCGCAACGCCATCATCATCTTCCTGAGCATCGAGATCATGCTCAATGCGGTGAACCTGACTTTTGTGGCCTTCTCGCGCTTTCTCGATTCTCTGAGCGGCCAGATCATCGTCTTCTTCGTCATGACCGTGGCGGCCGCCGAAGCCGCCGTAGGGCTGGCCATCATCGTGTCCATTTACCGGAACCGGGAATCCGTGGACGTGGACCGCGTCAACTTGCTGAAGGGGTAGCGGATGAAGAAAGCGTGCAGGGCTTAGCATTCAGCACTCAGCTATCAGCCTGAGAATTGGAGGATCAAGGAATTTAACCTCAATCCGAAATTCCCCATCGGGGTCATTCAGCGTTGGCCCGCGGGTGTCAGGCCCTGCGGGCCACCGGCGCGGATCAAGCAGGTTGGTTTTCTTCGGATAAGGTTTAACCTACCGAGCTGACGGTTGAACGCTGATCGCTGACAGCTGAAAGCTTGCGGTAGGAAGTAGACGATGGAGTCGTTCGAGTGATGGAGTGGCAGACGAATGCTTGACTATGTAGGCTGGGTGCCCCTGCTGACCTTCCTCGGGGTGGTCGTCAACGGCTTGTTCGGCAAGTTGCTGGGCAAGAGGGCCGTGACCTGGGTCGGCTGCGGCGTGGTAGGGCTCTCCTTCCTTCTCTCCTTAGGGATCTTGCAGACCTTGCTCTCGCTGCCTGTGGAGTCGCGTCACTTTGAGAAGATCCTCTACACCTGGGTGGCGGCCGGAGATTTCCGCGCCGTGGTCGGCTTCCAGGTGGATCCGCTGTCGGCGGTGATGATCCTGGTGGTCACCGGGGTCGGGTTCCTCATTCATGTCTATTCCGTGGGCTACATGCGCGAGGACGGCGGCTACGCCCGCTACTTCGCCTACCTGAACCTGTTCACGTTCTCCATGCTGATCCTGGTCCTGGCCAACAACTTCCTGCTCATGTTCGTGGGCTGGGAAGCCGTGGGGCTCTGCTCTTATTTGCTGATCGGCTTCTGGTTCGAGAGGAAGTCGGCCTCCGATGCGGCCAAGAAGGCTTTCATCGTGAACCGGGTGGGGGATTTCGCCTTCCTGATCGGCCTTTTTCTGATCTTCGTTCACTTTAAGACGCTGGATTTTACCGAGGTCTTCGGCTCCGCTCCCCGGGTTCTCGGCGAGGGGACCGTGCTGGCCACGGCGATTACCCTCCTCTTGTTCGCCGGGGCCACGGGGAAATCCGCCCAGCTCCCCCTGTACGTGTGGCTCCCGGATGCCATGGAGGGTCCCACGCCGGTAAGCGCTTTGATCCACGCGGCCACGATGGTCACGGCGGGGGTTTACATGGTCGCCCGGACCAGCGCCCTTTACCTTCTGGCTCCTGTCTCGATGACCGTGGTGGCCACGGTGGGAGCCCTGACGGCTCTGTTTGCGGCCACCATCGCCCTGGCCCAGAACGACATCAAGCGGGTTCTGGCCTATTCGACCATCAGCCAGCTCGGTTACATGTTTCTCGCTGTGGGGGTAGGGGCCTTTGCGGCGGGAATCTTCCATCTGATGACCCATGCGTTTTTTAAAGCTCTCATGTTCCTGGCTGCCGGCAGCGTGATCCATGCCCTGGGGGGAGAGCAGGATATGCGTCAGATGGGAAAGCTCAAAGAGAAGCTGCCGGTCACCTACTGGACGAACCTCATGGGGGTCCTGGCGATTGCGGGAATTCCGGGCTTTTCGGGCTTTTTCAGCAAGGATGAGATCCTCTGGAAGGCGTACAGCAGCCCCTACGGCGGCTTGGGGTTCTGGCTCATCGGGGCCGTCACCGCGGGCCTCACGGCTTTTTACATGGGCAGGCACCTGTTCATGATCTTTCACGGGGAAAGCCGTGTCGATTCCCACCGGGCAGCCCACCTGCACGAGTCTCCAGCGACGATCGCTGTTCCGCTGATGTTTCTCGCCATACTGTCTGTCGTCGGAGGATATCTGGGCGTTCCTGCCGTCCTGGGAGGCGGCCAGCCCTTTGAGGCCTTTCTGGCTCCGGTTTTCGGAGCGGAGGGCGCTCACAACTTGGGAGGAGGGGCCCATTCGGCCGGCCCGGAGTTACTGCTCATGGGAATTTCCGTTCTCCTGGCCCTGGGCGGGATCGGGGTTGCCTATCGGTTCTACGTAAAAAATCCCCGGATTCCTGTTCTCCTGGCGGGGCGCTGGCCGCGGACCTATCGGGTCTTGCTCAACAAGTATTATGTGGATGAGCTTTATGGATTCCTGATCGTGAAGCCGCTGGTGCTGGGCTCCCGGTGGCTGTTCGAGGCCCTGGATACTTTCGTCATTGAGGGGACGGTAAACGGCGTGGCCCATCTCCTGGAAGCCGGCGGCATGGCCCTGCGCCGCCTGCAATCAGGGTATGCGAGTGCAGTGGATCCGCTGGGGCGCGCTGCTCGTCTCGCTGCTGGATTTCGTCCTGTCCCTGAAGCTCTACACGGACTTCAACCCCGCGACCCCGGCCCTGCAGTTTGTGGAGAAGGTCCCGTGGATTCCGCGCTGGGGGGTGTCCTACAGCGTGGGGGTGGACGGGATCAGCCTGTTTCTCATCCTGCTCACGACCTTGCTCAGCAGCGTGGCCATCCTGTCTTCCTGGAAAGCGATCACGGAAAGGGTGAAGGAGTACATGGCCTCCATGCTGCTCCTGGAGACCGGCATGCTGGGGGTCTTTGTGGCCGCCGACCTCTTCCTGTTTTACGTGTTCTGGGAGGTCATGCTGGTGCCCATGTATTTCCTCATCGGGATCTGGGGGGGACCCCGCCGGATTTATGCCGCGGTGAAATTCTTCCTGTACACGATGGTGGGCAGCCTGCTCATGCTGGTGGCCATCCTGGTGCTCTTTTTTCTCAACTACGAGGTCACCGGCCGGTACACGTTTGACTTGTGGGATCTCTATCAACTGGAGCTTCCCCTCCATCTCCAGGTCTGGCTCTTTCTGGCCTTTGCCTTGAGCTTTGCCATCAAGGTGCCCATGTTTCCCTTCCACACCTGGTTGCCCGATGCCCATGTGGAGGCACCCACGGCGGGCAGCGTCATCCTGGCCGGCGTCCTGCTGAAGATGGGGACCTACGGGTTTCTGCGCTTTGCTCTCCCCCTGTTTCCCGCCGCCACCCTGCAGTTTGTCCCCTGGATCTCCTGGCTGGCCCTGATCGGGATTATTTACGGGGCGCTCATGGCCTTCGTGCAAAAGGACATCAAGTCCCTGGTGGCCTATTCCAGCGTAAGCCACCTGGGCTTTGTGATGCTGGGGATTTTTGCTCTGAACCCTGAGGGGATTCAGGGGGGGATCCTGCAGATGGTGAACCATGGGCTCTCCACGGGTGCTCTGTTCCTCATCGTGGGGATCATCTACGAGCGCCGCCACACCCGCCTGATCGAGGAGTTCGGCGGGCTTTCCTCCCGGATCCCCCTGTTTGCCACCTTCTTCATGATCGTCACTCTTTCTTCCATTGGTTTGCCCGGTCTGAACGGGTTCGTCGGGGAGTTCCTGATCCTGGTGGGCACGTTCCGGTCGAACCCGCTCTACGGGGTCATCGGGGCCGTCGGGGTGATTCTGGCTGCCGTGTACATGCTGTGGATGTTTCAGAAGGTCATGTTCGGGAAGATCACAAATCCGCAGAACCAAAACCTGGCGGACATGACGACCCGGGAGGTCATCACCCTGATTCCTCTGGTGGCGCTCATCTTCTTCATCGGCGTTTTCCCGAGCGTCTTCCTGGCCAAGATGGAAACCTCGGTTTCCCATCTGATCGGTCGCGTCCAGGGGGGAGGAGAATTGCGTGTCCAGAGCCCGGCGCCTCCCGAGACGTCTGCCCCGCTTCTTTTGGACTCGCGTGACCGCTCACGGGTAAACGGTACGGGTCCGGGGGAGAATCTTCCATGAACTTCGTGCTGCCGGAAATCGATCTGGGAGCCATCGCGCCTCAGCTCTGGCTCACTGCCACAGCCATCCTGGTCTTGATGGTTCAGGCGTTCGTACCGCTGGTCACGAGCCGCTCCCTGGCCCTGCTCAGCATCATCGGCAGCCTTCTCTCCCTGGTGGCCACCCTGGGCCTGTGGGGACAGGAAGCCGTTTTGTTCTCGGGGATGATTGCCCTGGACACCTTCAGCCTCTTTTTCAATGTGGTTTTCCTGCTCGGGGCCATCCTCACGGTGCTGATCTCGGTTGAGTACCTGGAGCGCGAGCAGATCGCCCACGGGGAGTATTTCGCGCTGGTGCTTTTTGCCACCGTGGGAATGATGATCATGGCCGCGGGGGTCGACCTGATTGCCATCTTCATCGGCCTGGAAATCCTCTCTCTCTCCCTCTACGTGCTGGCGGGGTTCATGCGCCAGGTCCTGCGCTCCAACGAGTCGGCCATGAAGTATTTCCTGCTGGGCGCCTTCGCCACCGGATTTTTCCTCTACGGCATCGCCCTGTTGTATGGAGCCACCGGGAGCACGAACCTGGACCGGATCTTCTTAATCGCGGGCGAACGGGGAGGGTGGGGAAACGTGCTGGTCATGGGAGGGATGGGGCTTCTGCTCGTCGGATTTGGCTTCAAGGTGGCCTCCGTCCCCTTTCATATGTGGACTCCGGATGTTTACGAGGGGGCTCCCACTCCCATTTCCGCCTTCATGTCGACGGCCGCCAAGGCCGGCGCCTTCGCGGCCTTCGTGCGGGTCTTCCTGTATTCACTGCCCGGGCTGGCGGCTTCCTGGGCACCGCTGCTGGCCGGCATGGCGGTCTTGTCGATGGTCGTGGGGACCCTGCTGGCCCTGGTCCAGAGGCGCAATATCAAGAGGCTGCTGGCGTATTCCAGCATTGTCCACGTGGGCTACCTTTTGCTCGGGCTTCTCTCGGGCGGGACCGAGGGCGGGGCCAGCGTCCTTTTCTACTTGCTGGCCTATACGTTCATGCAGGTGGGGGCGTTTGCCGTGGTGGTTTACCTGGGAGGCCAGGGGGAAGATGACCTGTCGCTGGCCCGCTTCTCCGGGGTGGCCGTTCGCCACCCGGTGGCCGCTTTGGCGTTTTCTCTCTTCCTCCTGTCCCTGGCCGGGATTCCGCCGACGGCGGGCTTCGTGGGCAAGTTTTATATTTTCAGCGCCGCGATCCAGGCGGGACACATCGGGCTGGCCGTGGTGGGCGTTCTCACCAGCGTGGTCTCGCTTTATTACTATCTGGGAGTTATTGTGTTCATGTACATGCGTGATCCCGTCGACCTTCCGGAGCGGCGGCCGTCGGCGGCCTTGGTCACGGCCCTAGCCTTGGCCGTGGCCGGCACCGTGGAGATGGGGCTTTTCCCCGGCAGCCTCCTGGATCTGGCTCAGCAGTCCGTGGCGAGTCTTCTGGGCTCCTGAGGGCAGACCAAAGAGGAAAACTTGCCCCCGACTTCGTTATTGAGGAGCTACTCTCATCCGCTCCTCGGGGTGCCCCCTTGGGCTCACGAAGCGCTTGCGACGTGAATTGTGTGGGCCGGATTGAGAGTTCTCTTCCTCGCAACCGCTTAGATCGCCTGCGGGGGCTACCCCTCGGCCGGAGACGACTGAGGAGGCTGCCCGATCTGCCCTGAGCGCAACTGCCGGGAGCAATGGCACCCGCGAAGCGGGTACCCGACCGGGAGCGGCCAGGGATGGGAAACCGCGCAGCCTAAACTTGCTTGCAGATAGCTCAATACTTAACGTGGCGGTAGCGGAGGGGTCCCGCACCCATAGAATGGGTACCCGGCGCCCCGGAAGGGTCATTGCGGGAGGCGTGAAGCGAAGGGCGGGAGGGCAGTCCCCTGAAATGGATTCGCCAAAGCTGGGGCTGAGCAAGACGGGAAAAGGGTTGCATGGTAGAATCTCCTGTGCTAGGGTTTGCAGTCGATTTTTCGGAGGGGAAGGGGAAATGAGAGCGTGGAAGTATTCTTAAGGGGTTATTCCGCCCTCGGTCCTTACGTCCCGGTATTCCTTTTCATCGTGGTGGCCGTCACATTTGGCATTGTGACTCTGTTCATTGCCAAGCTGGTGCGACCCCACAGACCCTACCCCGAAAAGCTTTCCCCTTACGAGTGCGGCGTCCCGCCTCTCATGGAAGCCCGCGAGCGCTTCTTTATCCGGTTTTACATCATCGCCATACTTTTTGTCCTGTTCGATGTGGAGGCGGCGTTTCTCTACCCTTGGGCCGTGCTCTACGGGAAGCTCGGGCTCTACGGTTTCATTGAAATGATGATCTTCATCGGCATCCTGCTGGTGGGATATTTTTACGCCTGGCGCAAGGGGGCGCTGGATTGGGTGAAGGAAGGCTAAAGGGCCGTGGATGAAAAAGATCGAGAAGAAAAAATCAAGGCCGCCCAAGAAGGGGCGGCAAAGCGTGCTGCAGCTCCCAAACCTGCTCAGGAAGCAGCTCCCGCCCCGGATGTAGAAACGATCCCCGTCGTGCGCCGCTTGCGGCAGTCCTTCCCCGAGGCGGTCCGTGAAGTTACCGTCCCCGGAAAAATCCCGGACGAGCTCACCGTGCTGATCTCAGCGGAAAAGATCGTTGAGGTTTGCCGGTTTCTCAAGGAGGACCCCGAGCTTTCCTTCGATTACCTGGCTGATCTGACGGGTGTCCATTATCCGGATCGGGAAGAGTGCCTGGAGGTGGTCTATCACCTCTATTCCATGAAGCGCCGGGAGCGCTTGCGGCTCAAAGTGCGGGTGCGGGAAGAGGAGGCCGTGGAATCCGTGAGCTCCGTGTGGCGAACGGCCAACTGGCATGAGCGCGAGGCTTACGACCTGGTGGGGGTCCGCTTCCGCAATCATCCCGACCTGAGGCGCATCCTTTTGCCGGAAGAGTGGGAAGGGCACCCCCTGCGCAAGGAGTACCCTGTGGAGGGGAAAGGAGAAGGGTTGCGCTACGTGGCCCATGTCCTGCGGGATCCCGAAAGAGCCTTCCGGGAATTCGAGGAGCACCAAGCGAGCAAGAAATCACAGGAAGTTCCCCAGGAGGAGGGGGAATAAGCCGTGCTGGAAACGAGAGAGCTGATTCTCAACATGGGTCCCCAGCACCCCAGCACCCACGGGGTCTTGCGCTTGGTCTTGAAGCTCGAGGGGGAGACGATCGTGGGGACCGACGTGGTCATCGGATACCTCCACCGCGGCTCGGAAAAGATCGCCGAAAATCTCCCCTACTTCGAGTTCGTCCCCTATACGGACCGTCTGGACTATACGGCGGCCCTATCCAGCAACCTGGGTTACGTGATGGCGGTGGAGAAGATCTCCAGCATCCGCCCGCCCGAGCGGGCGGAATACGTCCGGGTGATCCTCACCGAGTTTCAGCGCATTGCGGCCCACTTGGTCTGGCTCGCGACCCACGCTTTGGACCTGGGGGCCATGTCGGTCTTCCTGTACTGCTTCCGGGAACGGGAGGCGATCCTGGATCTCTTCGAGATGGTCACGGGCGCCCGTCTCACGATCAACTTTTTCCGCATCGGCGGTGTGCCGGCCGACCTGCCGCCCCAGTTCTTCGCCCGGTCCTGGGAGTTCGTGGAAACCTTTCCCGACCGCATCAAGGAGTATGAGGCGCTGCTCACCCGCAACAAGATCTGGCTGAAACGCACCCGGAACGTGGCGGTCATCTCCGCCGAGGACGCCATCGACCTGGGGTTGACGGGTCCGAGCCTGCGGGGCAGCGGGGTTTCATTTGACGTGCGGCGGGCCGAGCCTTATTCCATCTACGAGCGTCTCCAGTTTGATATACCCATCGGGGAGAAGGGAGATGTGTTTGACAGGTACATGGTGCGGATGGAGGAGATGCGCCAGAGCCTCCGGATCATCCGGCAGTGTCTCGAACAGATTCCGGAAGGGGATCTCCTGAGCCGCGTGCCGCGCAAGCTGAAACCCGCTCCCGGAGAGGTCTATGTGCGGATCGAGGCTCCCAAAGGGGAGCTGGGCTTCTACATCGTAAGCGACGGCAGCGAGAAGCCCTATCGTCTCAAGATCCGGGGACCCTCCTTCGTCAATTTGCAGTCCCTGCCCGCCATGGTCCAGGGGGGACTGGTGGCCGACGTGGTGGCCGCCATCGGCAGCATTGATGTCGTGCTGGGTGAGGTGGATCGCTGAGTGCTGAGGGCTGAGCGCTTTTTAAAGGATTAAGGCGTGCCGACCGTTCTTGTTGAGATTGTCGTGGTCCTGGTGAAGATTGCCGTTGTTTTCGGGGCCGTTGCCCTGGTGGTGGCCTACCTGACCTATCTGGAGCGTAAAGTCATCGGCCACATGCAGCACCGCATGGGACCCATGCGCGTGGGCTGGCACGGCCTCCTGCAGCCCATCGCCGACGGCCTCAAGCTTTTTGTCAAAGAAGACATTATCCCCAGCCAGTCGGACCGCTGGGTGTTTTTTCTGGCCCCCGTGGTTTCCCTGGTGCCGGCCTTTATTGCG
>JACPSX010000046.1:8631-12902 GCA_016193065.1 Candidatus Tectimicrobiota bacterium
GGCGTGCTCTACATCCTGGCCGTTTCCTCCCTGGGGGTTTACGGGATCGTGATGGCCGGCTGGGCTTCCAACAGCAAGTACGCGATCCTGGGCAGCTTCCGCTCGGCGGCCCAGATGTTCAGCTATGAAATCTTCCTGGGGTTCTCCCTCATCGGCCCGCTGATGATTGCCGGCTCCCTGGATCTGGTAAAGATCGTGGAGGCCCAGTCGGAGGTTTGGGTCATCGTCTACCAGCCGGTTGCTTTTCTTCTCTTCCTGATTGCCGCCATTGCGGAGACGAACCGGGTCCCCTTTGATCTCCCGGAGGCGGAGTCCGAGCTGGTGGCGGGCTTTCACACGGAGTACAGCGGCATGAAGTTCGCCTTCTTCTTCCTGGCCGAGTACGCGAATATGGTCATCGTGGGGGCCATGGCCAGTATCCTCTTCCTGGGAGGCTGGAGCGGCCCTGCTCTTCCCGGGGTGGTCTGGTTTTTCCTCAAGGTCATGGCGTTTATCTTTTTGTTTATCTGGTTGCGGGCCACGCTGCCGCGGCTGCGCTACGACCAGCTCATGTACATGGGCTGGAAGGTCATGTTCCCCATCGCGATCCTGAACATCGCGGTGACGGGCCTGGTGATTTACCTGCTCTAGGAGATCGCGGAGATGGAGCAGTTCTTCTTTTTTCTGTTTGCGGCCGGAGCCGTGATCTCGGCTCTCCTGGTGATCAGCCGCCGGAACGTCATGCACTGCGCCTTGTTTCTGGTCCTGACGTTTTTCTTCGTGGCGGCGATTTTTGTCCTGCTGAAGGCCGAATTCCTGGCCGCCGTCCAGGTTCTGGTTTACGCGGGCGCCATCATGGTGCTGTTCACGTTTGTGATCTTCCTGGTTCATATTCCCCGGACCGAGAAGATCCGCCAGACCTTCCGGCAAAAAAATCTGGCCCTGGCGCTGGGGTTGCTCCTGGGCCTGGAGGTCGCCTACATCCTGTACGGAACCATGGCAGCTCCCGCCTCTCTCCCCGCTGCGGCTCCCGTGGGGGCAGTGGGAAACACGGAGAGCTTCGGCGTCGCCCTGTTTACCCGGTTTCTGTTCCCCTTTGAAGTGGTCTCCGTTCTTCTTCTGGCGGCCATGATCGGGGCGATTGTACTGGCCAAGAAGGAGATTGACCGATGAGTGCCGAGGTGCCTCTCTCCTATTACCTGATCCTGGGGGCCCTACTGTTCATCATTGGAGCCGTTGGAGTCCTGACCCGGCGCCACGCCCTGGTCATCCTCATGTCCATCGAGCTCATGCTGAACGCGGTGAACATCACTCTGGTGGCCTTTTCCCGTATGCAGGGCAACCTGACCGGGCAGGTCTTTTCCCTGTTCATCATCGCGGTGGCCGCCGCCGAGGCGGCCGTGGGCCTGGCCATCGTGATTGTCCTGTTCAACAGCCGGGAAACTCTCAACATTGATGAGATCAACCTGATGAAATGGTAGAGGCCAAGGGAGCTCTCATGTCCCCCTTCATTGTCGCGCTCATTCCGCTGCTGCCCGCTCTGGCGGTTCTGGTAAACGGCCTGCTGGGATTCCGCGTCCTCAAGGAAAAGGCCCACCGGCTGGGCGTGGGGTCCGTGGCTCTCTCCTTCCTGCTGTCCCTGTGGGTGATCTGGCAGGTGGCCTTCGCGGGCGCGCGGGCCGATCTGGTTTTCTATGAGTGGGTTGTGGCCGGGAATTTCAGCGTCAGCATCGGGTTTCTGATCGATCCCCTGACCGCCGTGATGCTCTTTGTGGTCACGGGGGTCGGGCTCCTCGTCCACATTTACTCCATCGGCTACATGCACGGGGACCCGGGTTACCCCCGGTTCTTCACTTACATGAATTTGTTCATGGTGTCCATGCTCCTCCTGGTCATGGCCAACAACTACCTGCTGCTCTTCGTGGGCTGGGAAGGGGTGGGCCTGTGCTCCTACCTGCTGATCGGCTACTGGTACGAGAAAAAGTCGGCCTCCGACGCCGGCAAGAAGGCCTTCATCGTGAACCGGATCGGAGACGCGGGATTTCTGCTGGGCGTCTTCCTCGTGTTCATGACCTTCGGCTCCCTGGATTTTCGCGAAGTTTTCCCCCGGGCCGATCAGGCGGCCGTGGGCGTCTTGACGGCAATCACGCTCCTGCTGTTCGTGGGGGCCGTGGGCAAGTCGGCTCAGCTTCCCCTCCACGTGTGGCTTCCGGATGCCATGGAAGGGCCCACGCCGGTCAGCGCCTTGATCCACGCCGCCACCATGGTCACGGCGGGAGTCTACATGGTGGCCCGCAGCCACGTCCTGTTCAGCCTGGCCCCCGTCAGCCTGCAGGTGGTGGCCGCCGTGGGAGCCCTGACGGCGATTTTCTCGGCCTCCATCGGGCTCGTGCAAAACGACATCAAGCGGGTCATGGCCTATTCCACGGTGAGCCAGCTTGGCTATATGTTTTTCGGGCTCGGGGTCGGGGCCTACGCGGCGGGCATCTTCCACCTCATGACTCACGCGTTTTTCAAGGGGCTCTTGTTTCTCGGGGCCGGCAGCGTCATCCATGCCCTGGCGGGCGAGCAGGACATGCGCCGCATGGGAGGGTTGCGCTCCCATCTTCCGGTGACGGCGCCCACCCTCTATGTAGCCTCCCTGGCCCTGGCCGGCATCCCCCCGTTCGCGGGGTTCTGGAGCAAGGACGAGATCCTGGGCGCGGCGTTCAAAGAGGGACAGTATCTCCTCTGGGCCCTCGGGGTGGTGGCGGCCTTCATGACGGCCTTTTACGTGTTCCGCATGATCTACATGACCTTCTACGGGGAGTCCCGGGTGGAGCGCGAGAGGGCTCATCACATCCATGAATCCCCGAGGGTGATGACGTGGCCCCTGATCCTGCTGGCCGCCCTGTCGACCGTCGGAGGGATCATTCCCGGCTTTCCCCCGGAAGGAGGACTCATTCACGGATTTCTGGGCCAGGTCTTCGCCTCTCACGGCGCGCCGGAGGCCCAGCACGGTCTGGAGCTTGTCGACTACGGGTTGATGGGCGTTTCCGTGGCGGTGGGGCTGGCAGGCTGGGGACTGGCCCGCTTCTTTTATATTAGCCGCCCGGAAATTCCGGGGGCTCTGGCCCGCCGGTTTTCCTTCGTTTACCGGCTCCTGCTGAATAAATACTGGGTCGACGAAATTTACGCGGCACTGGTGGTGAATCCCCTGTTGCGGTTGGGTCGGTCTTTGCGGAACTTTGATGAGCGGGTCATCGACGGGGCAGTGAACGGGGTGAGCTTTCTGACGGTTCTGTGGGGACGGATCTCGGACCTCTTTGACCGCTTCACGGTGGACGGGGCCGTCAACGGGGCCGGCGCCGTGGTGCGGGGCGGGGCCCGCAATTTCCGGCGGTTGCAGACCGGGTTTGCGCAAAATTATGCCCTGGCCATGCTCCTGGGAATTTTCGTGATCGCCAGCCTCTACCTGCTCTTTTAGTAGAGATACCCGAGGGGGTCGCCCGCAAGGGGATGGCGGCAGCAAACGCAAGGAGAAGTGCATGACCAACATCTTGAACTTTCCCATTCTCTCCCTGGTCATTTTCGTGCCCCTGGTCGGGGCCCTTCTGATTATGTTCTTCTTCCATCGCCGGCAGACCACGGCCATCAAGTATTTCGCCTTCTTCGTGACGCTGCTCGATTTTGTCATCTCCCTTCCCCTGATCATCTATTTCCAGCGGGGCACGGCGGAAATGCAGTTTGTCGAGAGTCTCCCCTGGATTCCTTCCATTGGGGCCACCTATTTTCTGGGGATTGACGGCATCAGCGTCTTTCTCGTGCTGCTGACCACCTTCCTGTCGGCCATCTCCGTCCTGTGCTCCTTTGCCGCCATTACGGACCGGGAAAAAGAGTACTACGTCTCCCTGATGATCCTGGAGACGGGCATGCTGGGGGTGTTCAGCTCCCTGGACTTCTTCCTGTTCTACATCTTCTGGGAAATTGTCCTGGTTCCCATGTACTTCCTGATCGGGGTCTGGGGGGCCCCGGCTCGCCGCCTCTATGCGGCCATCAAGTTCTTCCGCTACACGCTTTTGGGCAGCGTGGTCATGCTCCTGGGGATCCTGGCCGTCTACTTCTATCATGCCGGCCAGACCGGGGTTTACACCTTCAACGTGCTCGAGCTCATGAAGACCTCTTATCCCTTCAGCTCGAGCTTGTTTTCTTTCCAGAACCTGGTCTGGCTCTCCTTCTTCCTGAGCTTCGCCATTAAAGTCCCCATGTTTCCCTTTCACACCTGGCTTCCCGACGCCCACACGGAGGCACCC
>JACPSX010000040.1 GCA_016193065.1 Candidatus Tectimicrobiota bacterium
CCCCGATTAAAACATTCGGGGGTGACGCCTTTCGGATAAATGCTCATCGCTATGTTCTGATACCCCGCCTGCCTGTGCGTACACGCAGACAGGTCAGCTTGCTGCGGGGTAGTTCATTCACCTCACTGAATTTAGTGAAACCACCTTATTGAACGGCGCCTAGCCCGTTAAGAATAATAGCGCGTGCATGCCCCACCGGCCCCCCGCTGGAGAAAGAGGTTTGTACCATGCGACGCGCTTCACTTCTTTTGATGATTGCCGTGCTGCTCACCGGCTGCAGTGCGACATCGCCTTATCCTGATTTCAGCGAGGAGCAGTGGAACCGCGACTTCTACAAGTGCACGCGTGATTCTCAGAAGATCAGCTCCGGGACGGGCCCGAGCTTGTACGACCGCCAGGAAATGGCGTTTTATCGTTGCATGGTGGCTCATGGGTATGCAAAGAACTGAGTCGCCCGGCTCCCTCGCGTATGCTTCCTGGGAAGCTCCGCTGCCAGTCGAAGAGACCTCCAAGGGTCGGGAGATTAATTCTCCACCGGTTTCCGCCACGGTGGGGAAAAAAGCGCCCGGTACCAGCAGAACCGGCGTCTGGAAACCATCGCTCAGGAAAGCTTGGTGCGCGAGGTATCGGTTCATATCTTCTGCGTATAACCCCAGTTTGTCGTGATATTGCCTCTCTCTCCCTTTCACTAGTTATAATTCCTCGCACGTATCTATCTAGAGGCTAAGGGACGTCTTCAGTTTGGTCTAGTTCTTCTGTATAATGCCATCCTTCTAATGAACCAACATTTTATGTGGGGAAGAGAAAGCCGTATTACTGTAACCACCCAAAAGCCGAAATCTCATCGATCATTAGTTGGCCGAAACTGGTTCGGAAGTGGGCGCGAGACCTTGAATGCCTGCACCTTCGACGGGCTCGGGGTGAACGGATTCGGGATCGGATTCAAAGATGTTTGAGCGTGTATGCCGCATCGGGGGCCCGGGAAAGCTACTATGTTTTTAAGTCCATGGAGGGGATGGTTCCCGCGCAGGGGCCGGGCGCGAGCTTCCCGGAGAATGGTTTAGCGATTCCTGTCCATCCTTGACCGGGACAGCTCTCGCCGGCTGGAAAGACTTGGTCCTTTGGAACCCCGGGTGCTATACTAGTGAGGGTTTTAATGGTAGAAATTCGTTTGGTTTGCGGGCATGAGAGGTAACACTTCCGTGCATCGGGAAGCCGTCCGGGTGGATCTCGGGCTCCGGGACTATGAGGAGGTGCTGGATCTGCAGGAAAGGCTCGTCCGGGAGCGCTTTGCAGGCTCGATTCCCGACCTGCTCCTGACTGTCGAGCATCCCCATACCTATACTCTGGGTCGGGCCGCCAAGGAAGAGGACCTTCTTCTGAGTCCGCAAGAGTTGGACAGGCGCGGGATCCGGACCTTCCACATTGCACGGGGCGGCCAGCTCACCTATCACGGCCCCGGCCAGATCGTCGGGTACCCGATTCTGGACCTGAGGGAATTCGGACAGGACGTGCACCGCTACCTGCGCGCCCTGGAGGATGTGCTCATCCGCACGGTGGGCTCCTTCGGGATCAAGGGGGAACGCATTGCAGGTCGCACGGGGGTGTGGGTTGGTGGCGCAAAAATCGCCGCCATCGGCGTGGGGATCCGGCGCTGGATCACGTTTCACGGCTTTGCCCTGAACGTGGCTCCGGACCTCTCTTATTTCCACGGGATCATCCCCTGCGGAATTGCCGGCTGCCCGGTTACTTCCATGAGCCTGGCCCTCGGCCGCCCCATCGGGAGTGCGGAAGTGCTGCCCGTGCTGGGACGCTGTTTCGCAGATACCTTCGGTATGGAAATGAGGATCGAACCCAATGACTGGTTGTGCCGATTCGCCGGTATTCCCGAGGAAGCCTCCCTGGCTGCGCGTTAGGGTCCCCAGTCCGGAGGTCCTGCGCCGGATGAAAGAGGACCTGGGACGGCTGCATACGATTTGCGAGGAGGCCCGCTGCCCGAATCTGGGAGAGTGCTGGTCCCGGGGGACGGCGACGTTCCTCATCCTGAACGAGATCTGTACGAGGAGCTGCGGCTTTTGCGCGGTCAAGACGGGGAAGCCGCTCCCCCTGGATCCGACGGAGCCGGCCCGGGTCGCCGAATCCGTGCGCCGCATGAGACTGCGCTTTGCCGTGGTCACGTCCGTGAACCGGGATGATTTGCCCGACGGTGGAGCCCGAGCTTTTGCGGAGACGATCCGCAAGATCCGGGAAGTCAATCCGGGTTGCGGGGTCGAAGTGTTGATCCCTGACTTCCGGGGATCCTGGGAGGCGCTGCGCTTGGTTCTGGAGGCCAGGCCCGATGTGCTGGGTCACAACACCGAGACCGTTCCCCGCCTGTACCGGAAAGCCCGGCCCAGCGCCAAATACGAGCGCAGCCTGGAGCTCCTCCGGCAGGTGAAACTCTTTGACCCGTCTCAAACCAGCAAATCCGGGATCATGCTCGGACTCGGTGAAACCAAGGAAGAGGTCCTGGCCGTCATGACGGACCTGCACGGGGTGGAGTGCGACGTCCTGACGGTCGGTCAATACCTGCAGCCGGCCAGGGAGAAGCTGCCGGTGGTGAGGTTTGTGCCGCCGGAGGAATTCAACGAGCTCAAGATTGCCGGGGAAGAGATGGGTTTTAAGCGAGTAGTGGCAGGCCCCCTGGTGCGAAGTTCGTATCATGCTGAGGAGCATCTACAGGCGGCGGGTGCCTGGACCTGCAGTTGAAAGGGCGGACTTCCATGGAAAAACACCTCCTGGCGGATCTCGAAAAGAATGAGCTCGTCGATCTCTATTTTCAGATGCTCGTGATCCGGCGCCTCGAGGAAAAAGCGGCTGAGATGTACAGCCTGGGGAAAATCGGCGGCTTCCTGCACCTCTACATCGGGCAGGAAGCTGTGGCCGTAGGGGCGATTTCGGTTCTGCGGCCGGACGACTATATCATCGCCTCCTACCGGGACCACGGTCACGCCATTGCCAGAGGATGCGACCCCAAGGCGGTCATGGCCGAGCTGTTCGGTAAGCCGACCGGAGTCTCCAAAGGCAAGGGGGGCTCCATGCACATGTTCGATGCCCGGAGGAATTTCATGGGAGGCCATGCCATCGTCGGCGGCCACTTGCCCGTGGCGGCTGGAATCGGCTACGGGATCAGGTACAAGAAGGGGGACCAGGTGATTCTGTGCTTCTTCGGGGAGGGAGCCTCGAACATCGGGGCCTTTCACGAAAGCCTGAACGTGGCCGCCCTGTGGAAACTTCCCGTCGTGTTCATATGCGAGAACAACAAATACGGCATGGGCACTCCTCTGTCGCGAGCCTCGGCCAGCCGCACGATTGCCGAAAAGGCCTGCGCTTACGACATGCCCTACGAGCAGGTGGACGGGATGGACGTCATAACCGTCCGGGAGAACGTGGAAGAGGCGGTCAAGAGGGCTCGCCAGGATGGGACTCCGACCCTCCTCGAAGCCCTGACGTACCGGTTCCGGGGTCACTCCATGTCAGACCCCGCGCGCTATCGCACCCGCCAGGAGGTGGAGGAGCAGCGCGAACGAGACCCCATTCTCCTCTACCGCCAGAAGCTGGAGGCCGAGGGCGTTCTGGAGGGCAGCGAGATCAAAGAGCTTGATGCCAAGGCAAAGAGAATCGCCCAGGAGGCCGCCGAGTTTGCTGAAAACACCCCCGACCCTCCCTTGGAAAGCCTTTTCGAAGACGTTTACGCCAGCGAGTGAGGGGAGAGGATCTCCATGGCCGTCGTGACTTACCGTGAGGCGTTAAACCAGGCCCTGCGCGAAGAAATGGAGAGAGACCCCAACGTATTTATCGTCGGGGAAGAGGTGGGATACTACCAGGGCGCCTACAAGGTGACCCAGGGGCTCCTGGATCAGTTCGGCGAGTGGCGGGTGCGGGATACTCCCATCGCCGAGGAAGTCATTGCGGGGATCGGGATCGGCGCGGCGCTGGTGGGCTTGCGTCCCATTGCCGAGATGATGACCTTCAACTTTTCGCTGCTGGCCCTGGATCAGATCGTGAACAATGCGGCCAAGATCCGCTACATGTCCGGAGGACAGTTCAAGGTGCCCGTGGTCTTCCGGGGGCCCGGAGGAGCCGCCCACCAGCTCGGAGCCCAGCATTCCCAGTCCTTGGAATCCTACTACGCCTACGTTCCCGGACTCAAGGTCGTCCTGCCCGCCACTCCGAAGGATGCCAAGGGGCTTCTGAAAAGCGCCATACGTGATGATGACCCGGTGGTTTTCATCGAAAGCGAAGTCCTCTATGGCACCCGTGGGGAGGTACCCGAAGGGGAATATACGATCCCGCTGGGCCAGGCTGAGGTGAAGCGGCCCGGTAAGGACGTCACCCTGATCGCCCATTCCAAGACGGTCCTGCTGGCACTGCAAGTGGCCGAATCTCTGGCTGCCGAGGGGATCGAGGCGGAAGTCGTCGATCCCCGCACTTTGCGCCCTCTGGACAGCGATCTCCTGCTGGAGTCCGTGCGCAAGACCCACCGCTGCGTCATTGTGGAGGAAGGCTGGCCGTTTTGCGGCATTGGCGCCCAGATCGCCACGACCCTTTACAGCGAAGCGTTCGACACACTGGATGCCCCTATCGAGCGGGTAACCTCCGCCGACGTTCCGATGCCTTACGCCAAGCCTCTGGAAGCCGCCGTAGTCCCGGATACCAAACGGGTGCGCGCGGCCATCGACAAGGTCCTGTACCGCCAGTGAGGAGATTCACGTGGCTTCAAACGTCGTGATGCCGAAGCTCAGCGATACCATGGAGAGCGGAGTCATCTTGAAGTGGGTAAAGAAGGAAGGGGATGCCGTTGAGGCCGGCGACATCCTGGCGGAAGTCTCCACGGACAAGGCCGACATGGAAATGGAAGCCTACGTGAGCGGTGTCCTGCGCAAGATTCTGATCCCCGAGGGCAAGACCGCCAAGGTGGGAGAGGTGCTGGCGATTATTGGCGAGGAGGGCGAGGAGATATCGGCGCCACTTGCCATTGCGCCTCCGGCGGAACCGCCGCAGGCGCGGAAGGAACCGGCAAAGGCTCCGCAGGGGGCAGCCGGGGCGCGAAAAGAGGTAGTCGAAAGCCCGCAGCAAGAGGCCGAGGTAGGGCCGATTAAGGCTTCTCCGCTGGCCCGCAAAATCGCCGCGGAGAAAGGGATCGATTTGAGCCGGATTCAAGGTTCCGGTCCGGGAGGGCGGATCATCGAAAAGGACCTGGAAGGGGCTCTGGCGGCAAAGCCCGCGGCGAAGGCCCCGCCCGCCGTTGCTCAAGTTCCAGCCGGCCCTGGAGAGTACCGGGAAGAGGACATGAGCCTCATGCGCAAGACGATCGCCCGGCGCATGACGGAGAGCAAGACGACTGTCCCCCATTTCTACCTCGCGATGGAAATTGACATGGAGGCCGCCGTTCACATCCGCAAATCCCTCAATGACCTCCACCCGGAAGCCAAGGTGAGCTTCAACGACCTGATTGTGCGGGCGGTGGCCCTGGCGCTGCGGAAGCACCCCCGGGTCAATGCTTCCTTCCGGGGCGAAAAGATCCGCTGGAACGAAGCGATTGACGTGGGTGTGGCCGTGGCGCTGGAAGACGGGCTCATCACCCCGATCATCCGGCGCTGCGATACGAAGAACCTTACCGAGATTGCCACGGAAATGCAGAGCCTGGCCGAGAAGGCGCGCCGGAAGCGCCTGAGACCGGAGGAATACCAGGGAGGAACGTTCACCATATCCAACCTGGGAATGTACGGCGTGGAGAATTTTTCGGCCATCATCAATCCCCCGGAAGGCGCCGTCCTGGCCGTGGGCGCCATCCTGCAAAAGCCTGCCGTGTGGGAGGGAGAAGTCGTGGCTCGCCACCGCATGAAGGTCACCCTGTCCTGCGATCACCGGGTGGTGGACGGTGCGTCCGGCGCCCTTTTTCTCCAGGAGCTCAAGAAGCTCCTGGAAAACCCCGTGAGCCTACTCTTATAAGGATCCAATTTCATGGCACAGGAAAAACAGTTTGATCTGGCTGTCATCGGCAGCGGCCCCGGTGGTTATGTGGCGGCCATTCGCGCCGCTCAGCTCGGGATGAACGTGGCGATTGTGGAGGAAGACCGGCTGGGAGGCGTCTGCCTCAACTGGGGGTGTATCCCTACCAAGGCACTCTTAAAGAATGCGGAGCTGATCGCTCAGATCCGCAGGGCGAAGGAGTGGGGGATCCAGTTTGAAAACAGGTTGCCGATCGTCTCTCCAAAGGCGCCGAGTATTTGATGCGCAAGAACAAGGTCACGGTCTTGGCGGGCCGCGGGGTCATTCCGGCCGCGGGGCAGGTCGAAGTTCGGGGCGCAGATGGAAAACCCCGGGAAGGGCTCACCGCCAAGAACATCTTGCTGGCCACCGGGTCACGAGCTCAATCGCTGCCCGGAGTGGCCATTGACGGCAAGAAGATCCTTTCCTCTACGGAGGCCATGCTCCTGGACAGCATTCCCGAGTCGATGATCATCGTCGGCGGGGGCGCCGTCGGGGTGGAGTTTGCGTATCTCTATAACGCCTACGGTACCAAGGTGACCCTCCTGGAAATGCTACCGACCCTGCTGCCGAACGAGGATCAGGAGATCTCGGAGCAACTGCGCCGTTCGTTTCAGAAGCAGGGCATCCAGGTGCTCCTGGGGGCCAAAGTGGAGGAGGTGAAGACCGCGGGGAAAGGAGTCCAAGTTTCCGTCCAGGCCGGGGAGGCGGGGGAGCCGCAAAACATCACGGGGGAACTCCTCCTGATGGCCGTCGGGCGGCAGCCCAACAGCGATGGAATCGGGATCGAGGAGCTAAAGGTCGAGCTCGATCACGGTTTCGTCAAGGTGGACAAGACCATGAGAAGTTCCGTACCGGGCCTCTATGCCATCGGGGATGTCATTGGGGCCCCATTGCTGGCCCACGTGGCCAGCGCCGAAGGGATCGTGGCCGTGGAAACGATGGCCGGTCAAAGCCCGGCGGGGTTGAACTACGCCAACATCCCGAGCTGCACGTACTGCCAGCCGCAGGTTGCCAGTGTGGGATTGACTGAAGAGCAGGCCAAGAAAGAAGGGCATGAAGTGCGGGTAGGGCGGTTTCCCTTCCGGGCCAGCGGCAAAGCTCTCGCCCTGGGAGAAGAGGAGGGGATGGTCAAGATCGTCGCCGCTGCCAAGCACGGGGCCATTCTGGGAGTGCACATTATCGGCGCGGACGCCACGGAGCAAATTGCCGAGGCGGGCCTCGCTCTAACGCTGGAAGCCACGCTGGAGGAGATTGCGGCCACGGTCCAC
>JACPSX010000041.1 GCA_016193065.1 Candidatus Tectimicrobiota bacterium
AACTCGTCCGCCGTTTGATCCTGGCGGGTCACGGCTCTCCAGTCGATGAGCAGGTTCTCGCCTTCGTAGAGGCCGAGCGCGATGTTCGTGTTCCCGACGTCCATGACCAGCAGCATAAGGATTTCCCCCGTTCACCCTTCGACGGGCTCAGGGCGAACGGTTCGGGAGTCGGAATCGCCGGAGATTTTCCGTTCGTGCTGAGCTTGTCGAAGCATAAGGATCACTGTTTCCGTCCGTCAGTCCAAAACCGTGACGTCTCCCGCCAGCACTTTTTCCGTAAGCCCGCTGGCCAGACGCAAGAGAAGGCCGCCGTCCGCGTCGATCCCCGTGGCGGTCCCCTCCAACACCTGTCCTCCATAGGATACCCGCAGCATCCGTCCCAGCGTGGTGGTAAGCTGGGTCCACTCGGTGAGGATCGCGGACGGCCCCTGCGTGAGTGACAAGAAGTAGCGGTTTTCAAAGTGAAGCAAGAGCCGGCAGAGGATCTCGCTGCGGCTCACGCGTATTCCTGCTTCGGTAAAAATCGACCCCACGCTTTGCCTAAGGTCCTCGGGGAAGTCTTCTCGGCGGGTGGTGACGTTGATCCCGATGCCAGCGATCAGGTGGCGCAGACCCTTGTGATCCGCGCTGAGTTCGAGAAGAATCCCGCCGATCTTCTTGCCCCGAATCTGCAGGTCGTTGGGCCACTTGAGTTCGACGGAGGTATGGCAAAGATCTTGAATGGCCCGGGCGCAGGCCACGCCGCTGAGCAGCACCAGGTAGTGAGAGGCGGCAGGCTCCACGGGGGGTCTGAGAATCATGGAGAGGTACAGGCCCGTCCCTGGGGGTGAAAACCACGAGCGCCCGAAGCGGCCCCGTCCCCTGGTTTGGCGGTCGGCAACCACGATGGTGCCTTCGGGTGATCCGCTGGAAGCGAGCCGGTCAGCCTCCGAGTTGGTGGATTCTGTTTCTTCAAGGTAATGAATCTCCCGGGCAAAGACGCGGGTCTTGAGACACGCCTGGATCTGCTCCGCGCTGAGATCGGCGGCGTCCATCAGTCCTCCAGGTTCTCCATGACTCGATGCAGGGCCTGCTCGAGACGGCCGCGCTTATCAAGGAGGGCTTGTTGAGCTTCTTTTTCCTTTTGTACGATGTCCGCCGGCGCCCTGTCCGGAAAGTTCGGGTTCGCCAGCTTGCGGGCGATAAATTCCAGGTCGGCCTGAACTTTGCGGATCTCTTTCTCCAGGCGCTGTTTCTCCTCCTGGAAGTCGATGAGCCCCAGCAAAGGCACGTAAACCTCCATGTCCGGAAGGACCGCGGTGGCAGCCCCGCGCGGACGCTGGACCGATACTCCGGTTTCGAGCTTTTCCAGTCCCGCCAGCAGGGCAATGGAGCGCTGGTGGGCCTCCAGAATTTGCACCGCTTCCGGGTCTTTGGCGCGAATCAGGGCCGAAACGCGTTTGCCCGTGGGCATCCCGATCTCCCCCCGTATCGTGCGCACTCCTCCCACGGCCTCCATAATTAGATTCATTTTCGACTCTGCTTCCGGATCCCGGACCCACTCCGAGGCCTTCGGATACGGGGCGGTGGCAATGCTCTGGCGGGAGCCGGGCATGTGACTCCAGATCTCCTCGGTGATGAACGGCATAAAGGGGTGAAGGAGCCGCAAAGCGGCGTCCAGCACTTCCTGCAAGATCTGCCGCGAGGTCTGGCGCTCCGGGGACGACTGCGCCAGTCGGGGCTTCGCCATCTCCAGGTACCAGTCGCAGAACTCGTGCCAGACGAACTGATAAAGTTGGCCCGCGGCCTCGTTGAATTTGTACGAATCGAGCGACTGCCGGGTGTTTTCAACCACGGCGGACAGGCGGCTCAAAATCCAGCGCTCCGCCAGGTCCATCTCCTCCCGGGAGGGAGGTGCCCCGGCTGCCGCCTCGCCGTCCAGGTTCATGAGAGTGAAGCGGGAAGCGTTCCAGAGTTTGTTGCAAAAGTGCCGGTAGCCTTCGATTCTCTCTTCGGAAAGGAGGATGTCCCGGCCCTGGGCGGCAAAAGCGGCGAGGGTGAAGCGGAAGGCGTCGGTGCCGGTCCGCTCCATGACTTCCAGGGGATCAATGACGTTGCCCCGCGACTTGCTCATCTTCTGCCCTTCCGCATCCCGCACCAGGGCGTGGATGTAGACCTGGCGAAACGGGATGTCTCCCATGAACTTGAGCCCCATCATGATCATACGGGCCACCCAGAAGAAGAGGATATCGAAGCTGGTGACCAGCACGTCCGTGGGGTAGTAGCGCTTCAAGTCCGCGGTTGGCTCGGGCCAGCCCAGGGTCGAGAAGGGCCACAGGGCCGAGCTGAACCAGGTGTCCAGCACATCGGGATCCTGCTCGATTTGTGAGGATCCGCAGCGGGGGCAGGTTTGGGGCGCTTGCCTGGCAACGATGGGGACGGCATCGGGGAGGAACGTGATGTGCTCGCTGCCCCTGCCCTCTGATGTGGCGGCGGAGTAAGTGCGGACAAGGCGATCTTTGTTGCAGGAGAGGCAGTACCAGGCCGGGATCCGGTGTCCCCACCAGAT
Organism: Candidatus Tectimicrobiota bacterium; assembly: GCA_016193065.1. GTDB lineage: Bacteria > JACPSX01 > JACPSX01 > JACPSX01 > JACPSX01 > JACPSX01. Next base: position 2,549 of record JACPSX010000041.1, read on the forward strand.
CTGCCGGGATATGCACCAGTCCCGTATGTTCCTCATCCATTCAAAGTAGGTGTTCTTCCAGGTCTCGGGGATAATCTGGACCTGCCCTTCCTCCACGACCTGGATGGCGGGCCCGGCCAGGGGGCTCATGCGCACAAACCACTGGGGGGTGAGGAACGGCTCGATAGGCGTTTGACAGCGGTAGCAGTGGCCCACGGCGTGCCGGTAGGCTTCTTCCTTGACGAGAAGACCCTCCTCGCGCAAATCCTCCACGATCTGTCGGCGGGCCTCGTAACGGTCCAAGCCCACATAGCGGGCGGCCGGGGAATCCAGGGGTTTGCCGGCGTCATCCACCAGGAATTTCTGGCTGAGGTTCCCCTTGCTGTCCAGGGCATTGATGATCGGGAGGCCGTGGCGCCGGCCGATCTCGTAATCGTTGGGATCGTGCCCCGGGGTGACCTTGAGGGCTCCGGTGCCGAATTCCCGGGACACATAGCTGTCCGCGATCACTGGGATCCGCCGGCCCACGAGGGGAAGGATCACCGTTTTCCCCACGGCTCCCACGTAGCGCTCGTCCTCCGGGTTGACGGCAACGGCCGTATCGGCCAGCATGGTCTCGGGCCGGGTTGTGGCGACGATCAAGCCGCCAGCGGAATCGTCGGCAAAAGGATAAAGGATGTGCCACAATTTTCCCTCTCTCTCCTCATGCACGACCTCAATGTCCGAGAGCGCCGTCTCGCAGCGGGGGCACCAGTTGACCTGGCGTTCGGCCCGGTACAGGAGTCCATCCTCGTGGAGCCGCACGAATACCTCCAGGACGGCGCGGGAGAGGCCCTCGTCCATGGTGAAGCGCTCCCGCTTCCAGTCGCAGGAGGCTCCCAGGCGCTTGAGCTGCCGGATGATCGTGCCCCCCACCTCCTGCTTCCACTTCCAGATCCGGACCACGAATTGTTCCCGTCCCAGGCTTTCCCGGGACAGCCCCTCGGAATGGAGTTGACGCTCGATGACGTTTTGGGTCGCAATTCCGGCATGATCCGTCCCCGGCATCCACAGGGCATCGTAGCCGTCCATGCGCTTCCAGCGCACCAGGATGTCCTGGAGAGTGTTGTTGAGGGCGTGGCCGATGTGAAGAGAACCCGTCACATTGGGGGGAGGGATGACGATGCAGAAGGGAGGCTTGGAGAGGTCCTGCCCGGCATGGAAGAGGTCCAGTTGATTCCAGTATTCCCGCCAGCGTTCTTCCACCGGGCCGGGGTCGTATTGTTTGCTGGGGGTCCCACTTCCCAATCTGTTCCTCCTGTCGTGACGTGCGCCTTGGTAGGGTTAGGATATGTTGACGATTCTTGAATGGCTAGTGCCGTTCCAACTCTTTTCGGCTACGTTTCCGGTTCGCGTGGTCCATACTTATACTGCCTGTCATATCGTTCAAATTGGGCGCGGAAAGTTGGAACGGTACTAGGCCGTTCCGGTTTTGATCTTCTCGATCTCTTGGCGAATGATCTCCTCGGCCAGGCGGGGGATCACCTCGCGAACGAAGCTCTCGACGATCTGCCGGATTTCGGGTTCGAGCTCCTGCATGCGCTTTTCCGCAATCTCCCGGATATGCTTTGCGGCCATTTCCCGTACCTGGGTATCGATGGCTTCGCGGATGATCTCCGGCGCCAAGTGGGGGATCACCTCGCGAACGACGTTCTCGAGGATCTGCCGGATTTCGGGTTCGATGTCTTGCATGTGCCTTTCGGCCATCTCGAGGATGTGCTTGGAGGCAATCTCCTGCACCTGGGTGGCGATTGCTTCCCGCACGGTCTCCACCCACTGGGGTCCCAATTCCCCCGCAGGCAGGCCGGCTTCCCCGGTGATCTGCTCCTGGTCCGGCTCCGGAATCTCGTGATCCGGCGGTAGGAACTCTTTAATCTTTTCCAGGAGATGCTTGGCCTCAAACGGCTTGGTCAGGTAACTGCTGGCCCCGGCGGCCTGAGCCTCTTCCCAGACAAAGTCCTCGAAGTTGCTCGACAGGAGAATGATGGGGATCTGGCACTGGGTCTCCTCCTCCCTGATTTTCTGGCATAGTTCCAGCCCGCCGA
>JACPSX010000091.1 GCA_016193065.1 Candidatus Tectimicrobiota bacterium
GGGCGACATGGTGCACCCTTACTTGCGCCGCCGGAACGGCGAGGAGGCGGTGGACTACCCCTCCGAGGAGCTGCGGGCGGTGCTGGGCAAGACCCTCGGGGTGCCCCTCTTCCAGGAGCAGGCGATGCGGATCGCCATCGTCGGCGCCGGCTTCTCCTCGATCGCGACCATGATTGACTAAGGGTGCGGACGACGCGATGCTTCATGTGTGGGGGAGACCATTAGCAAACTCGGCGGGATGGCCGGGTCCCTCAGCCCGGTCGGCTTGATCCTCGCCTTCACCGGGGTTGCCTCCCTCGTCGCCGTCGCTGCGGCGGCGATCGTCTTGTTGCGCCCATCATTTCGACTTGAGAGTCCCTTTCTCCGGGCCATGCTCTTTCTCATCATTGTATTCGGCGGCCTCGCCGCCGTCTTGGCGGCTGTTGGTCGCGCGTTCGACCCAGGACCGGACGGCTTCTTCAGCCTGAGCACCCTCGGTTTCGTCCTCGAATCTGTGGTCTTCATCACCGCCTTTGTGATGTTGGCCGGAGTCCTTGCCAAACTGCAGATTCCAACGGCCAGTTTCCTCACTCTAATTGGTGACGTTCTTGCATTTATCGGAGCATGCGGGGTCTTCGGCGTTGTCGCGGTAGCGCTATCCCAGCTGCTCGGATCGCAGTGGTTAGGGCTCCACTTCGGGCTCTTTTCTTTTGTTTTTGTCTTCGGCGGCGCGGTTGTGGTCTTCCTCGTCGGCGCGGGGTTCCTCGGGCTCGGCGCGATCATGCACGAGTTGAGCGCGATCCGTGCCCGGATCGAGCAGCGCGAGACGAAGCCATAGAAGTCTTCCGCCCTGATAATCCACCGCGGCTTGCCGGCGAGTCTCGCGATGCCGCGGTCGAGGGCCGCGACCGGGTGGCCGCGCGGATGACGCCGGCCGAGGTCGCCGAGGCCGAACGCCTGGCGGAGGAGTGGAGGGAAAGGCCGTAAGACGAAGTTACATTTGCAGATGATATTCGGCCAGTCCACCGGGCCCCATTACCGTCACTGTACACAAAGCCGAACCGCCCGTTCCCACCGACCGCCACGGTACAGCTAGTGCACTGACTCAGACGGACGGTACAGGCAGTCGATCGATTTTGGCGAGGATTGTATCGGCGGGTTTGGTCCAGACGAAGGGCTTTGGGTCATCGTTGTGGTCCTCGATGTAACGGTTGATGGCGGCCTGGAGATCGGCGATCGAGGTGAAGATGCCGCGCTTGAGTCGTCGCCTGGAGAGGACGGAGAAGAAGGTCTCGACGGCGTTGAGCCAGGACGCGGAGGTCGGCGTGAAGTGGAGCACCCAACGCGGATGGCGCGCCAGCCAGGCGCGGACTTTGGGATGCTTGTGGGTGGCGTAGTTGTCGGCGATGGCGTGGATGATCTTGCCGGGCGGGATGGTACGGCGCTTGTAGTCGTGGGTCATGGTGCCGCACTTGCCGGGCTTGAGCGGCAGGCCGGGCTGGGTCCGGTCGAGGGCCTGGATCTGGGACTTCTCGTCGATCGACAGGACGATCGAATGGGCCGGCGGGTGCATGTAGAGGCCGACGACATCCTCGACCTTCTCGGCGAAGGCGGGATCGTTGGAGCGCTTGAAGGTGCGCCAGCGATGCGGCTGCAGGCGATGGGCCTCCCAGATGCGCTGCACCGCGCGCAGGGAGATGCCGACGGTCTTGGCCATCGCGCGGCCGGTCCAGTGGGTCGCCTCGCCCGGCGGCTCAGCGCAGGTGAGCGCCAGCACTCTTGCCACAGTGGCCGCCGGCAGCGGTGGCTTGCCCGGCGGCCGGGTCTTGTCGCGCAGCAGCCCCTCGACGCCCTCTTCGGCGTAGCGCCGCTGCCATCGCCAGACGGCCGGCCGGCTCACGCCGGCGCCACGCGCCACCGCAAGTACAGGCAGGCGCTCGGCGGAGAGAAGAACGATCCGGGCGCGCTGGATGTGCTTCAGCGGCCGGCTGCGATCACCAACAACCGCGGCCAATCGCGCGCGGTCCTCGGTTCCAACGATCACAGATACAGTCTGGGCCATGCACCCAGACTCGCACGAACCGACAAACTTGTGAATCCTATGTTTGTGTCAGTGCACTAGGCGCGCTACGCGGCCTCCGATCGGAGAACCTCAACTACTTTGTGATACTCTTCACCTTGGCCACCTTGGAGCCAGCACGGCGGCCTTCGTCGCGGTGGCAAGAATAACGTCCATATCGGCCGGTCTACCGTCAGTAATCCTCGCCGGCCACGGAATGCGTAGCATGCCATCACAATTCACGGGCGAGATGGGAGTGGTTTTAGCGTGATGAAAGTGACAAGTCCATCCTTTCAACCACGTCGCCGCAGTGCTTTCACTGCAAAACAAGGCCCCAACGCAGCCCCATGGCGCGCCGATGCAACTGGACGCTGCGGACGGTTGTTCCGCCTTCCATAGGGCTTCCGCCTCCGCGACAAGTCCCGCAACATTTTGGGGGTGCATCGCACACGGTACCAGAGCACCTTGTCCCAGAGGGTCGCCCTTGGTCTCGAAGGTCATTGTGAACGTGTTGCATCGAGACGAGGATAGCCGACCGTAACGGATCGGCACTTTCACCTGGACCTTCTCGCCGACACGCAGACGCGATCGACGCCATGCGTCTCTCTGCCCGTTCTGCCCGTTGTCCCATAGGAGCGATCCGATAATCAAAATGCCGACGCGCATCGTTTCCTCCTTGGCGTCTAACGGCGGGTGTGAGAGACATTATCACAAACACACAGTGGCCCTACTACAACCCGATCGGGGACACGACCTATGGCCAAGTTCTCTTCTCCAATCTGTGCCGCAGTCGTATTGACGCTTGAATGTATTTTATTCTCTCAGCCTGCATTCTCCGAGTGGCGGTACCAGACAAGAATTATTGGAGACGAAACACGGATGGACACCGTCTCCAACCGTGATCGGCGCGGGGTCGAGATCGTGATTGTGTGTCTTAAGCACATTTCAATCCACACTAAACGGAACGTAAGCGCTGTCTTGGCCCCACCTTTCAGGTGGGTGGCTGACGTGTGAAGGTGCTTCTCTTTTCGGAGGAGCGCTTGGGCACATGTCGGACACTGAGCTTACGCCCATGTTGGAGGGAGAGCAGGTCCGCCGGATCGA
>JACPSX010000092.1 GCA_016193065.1 Candidatus Tectimicrobiota bacterium
AAATTAGCGACATACAAGCGGTAACTGCATACACCCAGAGTCCGTCGGGAAGGCTATAAAGGAACCATACGGGTAATGCGGCACGTAAGGGCTCGGACGCAGCTCTTAGGTTGGAAACCTGTTCAGCACTCATCAACAATTGCGCCCAATGGGAAAGGTAAAGAGTGGTGGACCGCCATAGGAGATAGATCATACCTCCAAGAAAAATTGGAAACACAACGTGCGTTGAGTACAGGGAAGCTATCGGACACCATCTCTGGGAAGCTGCTTGATACGGTGTTTCCAATGCGGACCGGATGCGACAAGATCCTTCAGCATCCAGTGTGACAGCGGAGAAGGAGACAATAATCCTACCGTCTCTACTGAGCCGGGTCTGAAGCGGAGTCATCGTGCCCTCCGAATCCCCTCTTGGAGTTTTCTCAGGGCCGAAAAAGCGTTCAATTTGGCGGTGATCGGATTTTACGCTTCGCTGCCTTCTGAGAGCAATCTTATTTTCCCTATGGGTGACCTGCAAAACCCCCGTCCGCCTGGTTCGACACAGCTCACCACAGGCTTCGACGTGGCTCAGAGCGAACGGAGTTTAGTCCATCCTCCTCCGGCCGGCCCCCAGCGGGTAGTGCAAATGCCTCAGTTGCCATTTGCATCCAAAGCGCTTACAAGATTCCTATCGGGAGGGGTCAACCGTCCGAAGTTTGTGCGACTTCCATAGGTTGGCCTTTGAGGATCAAGGGGTTTCATCAGAGCTTACGCTTCAAGGCAACTGCGGGGATCGTGGTGGCCGTCGTGGCCATCATGTCGATCTTCTACAGCTTCCAGGTTTTCGCCTTCCGCAACGAACTCATCAAGAACCTGAGGGACTCCAGCACCCACTACCTGAGCGATGTCATCAAGGGGAGCCTCAAGCACGCCATGATCAACCGGGATCTGGGCGAGGCCCGCTACATCATCGAGACGGTCGGCAAACAACGGGGTGTGGACAACATCTTCCTGGTGGACAAGCGCGGAGAGATCATGATGTCCCCGGAGATGAGGAGGGTCGGGGAAATCCTCAACCTGAACGACTACACCTGCCAGATCTGCCACCAGTTCAGCCCCGAGGTGCGAAACAAAACCGTTATATATAAGGAAGAGAACGGCCAGCGCATCTTCCGCAACGTGAACCCCATCTTCAACGAGCCCGAGTGCTACGGCTGTCACAGCCCCCTGACCAAGGTCAATGGCGTCCTCATCACCGACTTCTCCATGGCCGACATTGAAAAGCAGATCGCCACGAAATTCAAAGAGGTTCTCCTGTCCATGGGGTTGATGATCATCACCTCGGTGATCGTCCTAAGCTTTTTGCTGAACCGCCTGGTGATCAACCGTCTGGAAAAGCTCGTGGGTCTCACGAAGTTCTTCGGTAAGGGGGATTTCGACAAGAAAGTTACAGGGGAAGGAGAAGACGAGATCGGTGTCCTGGCCGAATCCTTCAATGAGATGGCCGGCGCCCTGAAGCGCTCCATCGAGATCCGGGACAAGAAAGAGCTTCTGGAGCGGGTGCTCGGCAACGTGCGCGAGTCCATCATCGTCATGGACCCCAACGGCACCATTCTCTTCTTCAGCCACGGGGCCGAGGAGATGCTGGGTTACGGCGCTCTGGAATTGACCGGTGAGCCGTACTCCTCCCGGGGAGAGGCGCAGGGTCAGGTCTGGAAGAGCGTCGAACGGGAGGGCTCCTTCCGGGGCGAGATCCAGCTTCTGCGCAAGAGCGGAGGAGCCTTCCCCGCCTTCGTGAACGTGAGCCATCTGCGAGACGAGCACGACCACATCCTGGCCTACGTCGACATCACCTACGACCTGACCGAGGAGAAGAGCCGGGAATCCCTGCAAAAGCAGCTCATCCACTCCGAGCGCCTGGCCGCCACGGGGCAACTCGCCGCCGGCGTCGCTCACGAGATCAACAACCCCCTGGGCAACATCCTGCTTTACTCCAAGCTGGTCCTGGAGGAGATCTCCCCTCAGGACCCTCATTACAAGAACATCAACAAGATCGTGGACAACGTGGTGCGCAGCAAGAAAATCGTCTCGGACTTGTTGGATTACACCCGCAGCAGCGACACGGACAAGAAGCCTAACGATGTGAACCGGATCGTCCAGGCCGCCAACAGCATTCTGGCCAACGAGATCCGGATTAATAATGTGGAGTGCCACCTGCGCCTGCAGTCCGATCTCCCCCCGGTCATCTGCGACCGCAGCCAGATCCAACAGGTTCTGGTCAACGTCATGCAGAACTCCATCCAGGCCTTCCAGGCCGGAGGACGGATCGAGGTGATCACCCGGGCTCCGGATCCGGACTGGGTCGTCGTGACGGTCAGGGACAACGGGCCCGGCATCCCCAAGGCCCTGCAGTCCAAGGTGTTCGAACCCTTTTACACAACCAAGGACAATGGCACGGGTCTTGGCCTCTCCATCTGTTACGGGATCATTCAGAGGCACGGGGGGCACATCTGGATCGAAAGCGGCAACGGCGAGGGAGGGACGGCGGTGGTCTTTCGACTGCCGGTGGCGGCCAGCGTGGCTGCGGCACCCGTATAGAGGGAAAAGTTCATGGAACTGCCCCGCAAGCGCATCCTGATCGTGGACGACGAGGAAGACACCCGGGACGCCTGCACCCAGGCCCTCAAGAAAGAGAACTACGAGGTTGTGACCTGCAGCAACGGCTTCGAGGCCCTCGAGCGCTTCCGGACGGATGCTTTTGACATTGTCGTGGCCGACATCAAGATGCCCAGGATGAGCGGCATCGAGCTCCTGAGATCCCTCCACAAGATCGATCCCCAACTGGCGGTCATCATGATCACGGGTTACGCCGACGTGGACACGGCAGTGGAATCCATGCGGGAGGGGGCCGTGGACTACGTCCCCAAGCCCTTCACTCCCGACGAGCTGCGGCTGGTGATCAAGAACGCACTGGAGCGCCAGCACCTCCTTCAGGAAAACCGGGCTCTCAAGGAAGCCCTGCGCCGTTCGGTGAATGCCGGGGAGATCATCGGCGAGAGCGAGCCCATCCAGAAAGTCCGCCAGCTCATCGACAAGGTGGCCGGCACCGACTCCACAGTTCTCATCCTGGGGGAAACGGGAACCGGCAAGGAGCTCGTGGCCCGCCAGATCCATCAGAAGAGCAGCCGGGGCAACAGCCAGTTGGTGGTCGTCAACTGCGCCGCGATTCCGGCCGATCTTCTGGAAAGCGAGCTTTTCGGCCACGAGAAGGGCGCCTTCACGGGGGCCCTGCGCCGCAAAAAGGGGTTCTTCGAGCTGGCCGACGGCGGCACCCTTTTCCTGGACGAGGTGGGGGACATGAGCGTCGATCTGCAGTCCAAGCTCATGCGGGCCTTGCAGGAGAGGGAGATCCAGCCCGTGGGGAGCGAGCGCAAGGTCTACGTGGACGTGCGCATCGTGGCGGCCACCAACCGGGACCTGAAGGACGCCATCCGCCGCGGCACTTTTCGGGAAGACCTCTACTACCGCCTGAACGTCATGCCGATCGTGCTCCCTCCCCTGCGGGAGCGGCCGGGGGATATTTCCCTGCTGGCCGATTATTTTCTCGGGAAGTACAACGCCGATCTGAAAAAACGAGTGAGAGGGTTCACCCCGGGGGCCCGCGCCCTTCTGGAAAGCTACCCGTGGCCCGGAAACGTCCGTGAGCTGGAAAACGCCGTCGAGCGAGCCGTGATCCTCAACGAGGGGGAGATGATTACGGTGGACAGCTTCAGCCAGCTCAGCAGCGAAGCGGCGCCCGCCTCAGCGGCTGCAGGAGATGGGGCCAAGGAAGTGAACCGATACCCCTCTCTCAAGAAGGTCGAGCAGGACTACATCCTCGAGGTGCTGCAGGCCACCCGCTGGAACCGCAAGAAAGCTTCCGAGATCCTCGGGATCAGCACCGTGACCCTGTGGCGCAAGATTGAGGAGAGACAAAAAGACATTAAAGAATGAAATGATCCCTTGCAAGAATTCGTTTCACTTTTGTTGTTCCTTCCTCTCCAAATTTCCTGAGCAACCTTCCGACCCTCAGACACCCCAGCAAATATAAGGCATTGGCAGATTCCCTTCCCCGTGGCACGCAACCTGCACTTCTCTCCGGCAACACTCATAGAGGAAGGGCTCATGAACGGATTGATGGATCTCCTCGGGAAAAAGTTCTTCTCCAGGGGCAGCGGCGATACGGGAAGGCCGGAGGTCCGGCGCATCCTGCTCGTTCACAACGAGCAGGACCAGTGCGAGTCCCTCACGGACTTCCTGGAAGAGGAAGGCTACCGGGTCTCCCGCACCCGCCAGGGCCGCAAGGCCGTCTCCATGGTTCTCAACGGAGGAGTGGACGCGGTCATCATCAAGGGGAAGCTGCTGGATCTTTCCGGATACGAAGTAGCTTCCATCGTGCGCCGGCTCGACCCCGAGATCCGTGTGATTCTCACTGTGGGCGACGAGTCGGAACTTTACGGTGGCGAAAGAGAGCAAGTGGATTTCTTCCCGTGCCTGCTCGAACCCTTCCAGCCGCGCCAGATTTTGCGGGCCCTGGAGGGGGGCGCACAGAAATAGGAGCGGGCCATGAATCGACGAGCACTGCGTCTGCAACTGAAAATCGGCGCCGTCGCCGGTGCCGCGGCCTTTCTCTTCGTGGGAGTTCCCTGGGGAATATTTTACGGGGGCTCCTTCGGCCTGCTCTCGGCGGTCAGCATCATGGGCTCCCCCTTGCCGGAGCGCAGCGTCGTCACCCTCTTCGTGATCGGCGGCATGGCCCTCGGCGTGGCCGCGGCCTGCCTCTTCTGGCTGGCCGTAGGCTCCCTGGTCGCGCTGGCCGTGGGAACCGTCACCAAGCATCTCGTCAACAAATCCCTGGAGAGGATCGACTCGCGGGAAACTCTCGACTCTGCAGATTCCTCCGGGCCCACCCCCTTCATTATCGGGCTCAGGACTGTGCAGCACTTCTTTTCCTCTGAGGACACCCCAAGGGTTCAGAGTCCTGCGGAGACCATGAAAGGAGGAACCGGTGACCTGGCTTAAACTCTTCTTGATGTACGGCGGAATCTTGTTTGCGGTGGCGCTGTTTGCCGCCTGGAGCTGGCACGCATCCGGCGGGCAGGGGAAGAACCTTTCTGAAAAAGGGAAGTAATCGTGGAAGGTAACGGCTCCCGCAAGAAAGGCAAACGCTACGCCATGCTCATTGACTTGAGGCGCTGCCTGGGCTGCCACTCCTGCGCGGTGGCCTGCAAGAGTGAAAACGACGTTCCCCTGGGAGTCTACCGGACCTGGGTCAAGATCGTGGAGAAGGGGTCCTACCCCAACGTGCGCCGGGTCTTCGTCCCCAGCCTGTGCAATAACTGCGAGCGCCCCGTGTGCCTGAGCGTGTGCCCGGTGAAAGCGACTTACCGCAGGCCTGACGGCATCGTCATGATCGACGAGCACCGCTGCATCGGCTGCAAGTACTGCATGGCCGCCTGCCCTTACGATGCCCGGCACGTGAACCCGATCAAGAAGATCGTGCAAAAGTGCTACTTCTGCTTCCACCGGGTGGACGCCGGGCTGGTTCCGGCCTGTGTGAACACCTGCCCCGGCGGGGCCCGCGTGTTCGGTGACGTGAACGACCCCGAAAGCGAGATCTCCCGCCTGATCGCCACGAACCCAGTCCAGGTCCTCAAGCCCGAGAAGGGGACCGAGCCCCGGGTCTACTACATCGGACTCGATGAGATGGCCGCCAAGGCAAAGGTAGAGGAAGCCTGAGATGATCGAAGTCCAGACGATTTACAACGTCCCTTACGGAGAGGCATTGGGGGTCCCCATCGCCGTCTACTTTTACCTCACGGGTCTCAGCGCGGGCTCCTTTATCCTGTCCACCCTGGCCTACGGTTTCGGCATGGCCAGGTACAAGCCCCTGGGGAAGATCGGCGTCGTGCTGGCAACCCTGCTCCTGGTCGTGGCCCCCGTGAACCTGATGATCGACCTGGAGCAGCCCTGGCGCTTCTGGGAGCTCTTCTACTACATCAACCTCACTTCTGCCATCTCCTGGGGCTCGTTCCTGCTCACCCTCTACCCGATCAACTGCGTGATCTACGGCACCTTCATGTTCATGGGAAAAGCCCGGCTCACGAAAATTTTTGGTCTCATCGGCATCCCGCTGGCCCTGTCGGTGCACGGCTACACGGGCTTCATCCTGGCCCTGGCCAAGGCCCGCATTTTGTGGAACACGGCCTTGATGCCTTTCATCTTTCTGGTGTCGGCCATGGTTTCCGGAATCGCCATGATGATCCTGGTGGCGATCGTCCGGGACAAATACTTCAGCGCCGAGCGCAAGATTAACATGGACCTCATCAACGGCCTGGTGGTCATGTTGATCGGATCCATCGTGGCCGATCTCACTCTGATCGGCACGGACATCCTCGTTCTTTTGAACTCCCACGACGAAGCCTACGAGGCCGCGCAACTGATCCTCACAGGGGCCTTCCGAAATATCTTCCTGGGAGGCGAGATTTTCCTGGGGGCGCTGATCCCCCTGGCTCTCTTGAGCAACCGCATCACCCGGACTCCCTTTGGCATCACGGTGGCCTCGGTCCTGGTCATGATCGGAATTTTCGCCATGCGCTACACCATGGTGATCGGCGGACAGGCGATTCCCCAACATTGAGCTATAAACCACGCAAGGAGGAACTGAATGATGGAATCGAGTACCAAGCAAGAGATCCGGCGCGCTGCCAAGAGACAGCAGGATGAGTTTGAGGCCCAGAAGATCCGGGCCGGTACACTGCGCCCGAATCTCCTCTCGGCCACCTTGTTTATCCTATGCGCCCTGGCGGGAGTGGGGGCGTTCGTCCTCACCAACAACCCGATCCCCACCGGGATCCTGCTGGTGGCGGGCGTGTTCATCCTTCTGGCTCTGAAGGTCGCAGCTCAGTGGGAGCGGGCTATCGTCCTGCGCCTGGGGAGATTCCACCGGATGGCGGGCCCGGGACTTTTCATCATTTTTCCCTTGATCGACACGATCCCCTACTGGATTGACCTGCGGCTAACCGCTACCGGCTTCCGGGCCGAGGAAACCTTGACCAAAGACAACGTCCCCGTGGACGTGGACGCCGTCTGCTTCTGGAAAGTCGTCAACCCTGAAAAAGCGGCACTGGAAGTCACCGACTACTACGACGTGATCAGTTGGGCATCTCAGACGGCTCTGCGGGATGTGATCGGCAAGAGCGAGCTCTCCGATATGCTCGTGGGGCGTGAGAATATCGACGAGCAGATCAAGAACCTCATTGACAAGCGCACCGACGGCTGGGGCCTTCAGGTCCTCTCCGTCGAAATCCGGGACGTGATCATCCCGGCCTCTCTCCAGGACGCCCTGTCGATCCAGGCCCAGGCAGAGAGAGAGCGTCAGGCCCGGGTTATCCTCGGACGATCGGAGACTCAGATTGCCCAGATGTTCGCCGAGGCAGCCGAATCCTACAAGGATAATCCCACGGCCCTTCACCTGCGAGCCATGAACATGCTCTACGAAGGCCTCAAGGAGAAGGGCTCCATGGTCATCGTTCCGAGCTCGGCCGTAGAGACCATGGGGCTGGGAGCTCTCATGGGAGTGACCGCTCTCAATAAGATCACCAACGGCGGCAACGATGAAAAGACGGACGGCAACGGCAGCCATCCAGCGAGTGAATAACGATGATTGATCGCAGAGGGTTTATCAAAGTTGGGGTCGGCGGGGCGGGAATGCTGGCCCTGGGGGAAATGCTCCCCCTGGCCAGCCTCGGCCAGGAGCTCAAGCCCGGGGGTGAGGGGGTCTCGCGCACCACGGGCAAGTCCCGGGTGGCTATCCCCAGCACCTGCTTTCAATGCGCGGCGGGCTGCGGCATCCTGGGCTATGTGGACACGAGCTCCGGGCGGCTGGTGAAAATCGAGGGAAACCCGTTGCACCCGAACAACCGGGGCAAGCTCTGCGCCCGGGGCCAGGCCGGCACCAATCTGGTCTCCAATCCGGACCGCCTCCTGTTCCCCCTCAAGCGCGCGGGCAAGCGCGGGGAGATGCGCTGGGAGCAGATTTCCTGGGAGCAGGCAATTCAGGAGATCTCGACAAAGCTCCAGGATCTCAAGAAGAAAGGGCAGGCGGACCGCTTCATCCTGCAGGGAAATTTCAAGGCCAAGGAGAATGCCACGCTGAACTTCGTGCGGCGCTTCCTGCACGCCTACGGAGCATCTTCGGACACGTTGGAAACTTCCCTGGGAGGCGCCAGCCGGGAAACTGCCTCGCTCCTCACCTACGGTGAAGACGTGGTGATTCCCGACATCGGCCGCAGCAAGTACATCCTCAACTTTGGAGGCAATCCTTACGAGGCCTACCTTTTTCATCTGCCCCTCATCCAGCGCCTCAACGAGGCTCGCCTGAACGGCGCCCGTCTGGTCACCTTCGACGTGCGCATCTCGAACACCTCGGGGCGCAGCGATGAGTGGTACCCGATCACTCCGGGCTCCGACAGCTTGGTGGCCATGGCCATGGCCCGCACGATCATCGAGGAAGGACTGCACGACCGGGAGTTTTTAGAAAAGTGGACCAATTTCCCCCTGGTCCATCTGCGCCGCCACCTGGAGCCTTACACACCTGAAGCCGCCGAAAAGGTCAGCGGAGTGCCGGCAGCGGTGATCCGGCGGCTGGCCCGCGAGTTCGCCACCACCCGGCCGGCGGTGACGCTTACGGGACGCGGGGTTTCCATGCGGCAACAGGGAACACAGAACGAGCGCTGCATCGCGCTCTTAAACGCCGTGGTGGGCAACATCGACGTGCCCGGCGGCTCCTGTTTCCCCAGGCGGGCCGAGATCCCGGACCTTTCTCCAATGCCTTCCAAAACCGGCCGGACATCCCCCTTCCGCCACAACAACCTGTTCCCGGACATTGCCCGAGGGAAGATCAAGGTCGGAGTCTACGTGGCCTACACTGCCAACCCCGTTTACGCCTCTCCCGACTCGGGGACCATTACCGAGATCCTCAAAAATGAGAGGCTCATTCCCTACTCGATCGCAGTGGACACGTTCATGAGCGAGACCGCGATCCTGTGCGACCTGGTGCTGCCCGACGCCACCTACCTTGAGCGCTGGGATCTGGAATCAGGCCCCAGCTTCGAGCTGGTCCCGTACGTGAGTTTGCGCCAGCCCCTTGTCGCACCTCCTCCCAAGGTAAAGCCATTTACCGAGGTGTGCCTGGAGCTGGCGCGCCAGATTCCCGGGGTCGAGCCGTTTTTCCCCTACCGGAGTTTCGAGGACTACCTGGAGAAGGTGGTGCAGAGGATCGACGGCCTGGCCCGGGCCGGCGGGTTTGAAACCCTGAAGCAAAAAGGGGTGTGGTTTGACGAGAAGGCGAAACCCCGCTTCCGGCAGTACCGGGAAAAAGGGTTCAAGACCGCCTCGCGCCGCTTCGAAGTCTACTCCGAAGCCATGCACCGCCAGGGGTTCGCGGGCTTGCCCAGCTATGAGCCCGAAAAAAACGGGCGCACGAACGGCCGCCTCATGCTCGCCACCTTCAAGGGGAACGTGCGCGGGGGCTCGCGCACCGCGCCCTGTAAATGGCTCGCCGAGATCCAGCACGACAACCCCCTGTGGCTCCATCCCCAAACGGCCGCGGCGCTGAACGTGCGCGAGGGGGATCGGGTGCACCTGAAGACGGCGAACGGCACGGTGACCCAGAAGGTGCGCATCAGCCAGGGGGTTCACCCCCAAGTGGTCGCCTGCTCGGAAGGGTTCGGCCACTGGGGACACGGCCGCATTGCCCGGGGCAAGCGCTTCAAGAGCAGCGACCCGGACACCCGTCTGGTCTGGTGGGAGGGGCACGGCAGCGGAGTGTATCTAAATGCCATCGTCCCTAAGAAAGAAGACCCGGTGAGCCAGGAATATGCCTGGATGGAAACCGAAGTCGAAGTAGCCAAAGTCTAGGGAGAAAAAAATGAACCTTCACATCCCTCACCGCTGGCGCGGTCCTATCCTCCTGGGAGGAGTGGCCGCGGTGGTTTTCGGCATAGTCGGTACTCTGTCCCTGATCCGCTACTCCTCCGGCAACCCCAGCTTCTGCCTGACCTGCCACGGCCAGGGACCCACCGCGCTGGCCGTCTCCAACACGGGGCATACTGCCAAGATCCCCTGCATCGGCTGCCACGGCAAGGCCAAGTTCCCCATCGCCCAGGGCTTCCCCCAGAGCTTCTCAGCAGACCCCGCGGACGTGGATAAGAAGTGCCACAGTTGCCACAAAGAAGTGGGAGATGGCGAGCCCCGGGTCATGCGAGCAAATGTACAAGGGATCAACATCCCCCACAAGCTCCACGTGAGCGGCATGGGAGTCGCCTGCGTGCAGTGTCACGTGAACATCGCCCACGACGCCAAGGCCCAGCCCACGAACCGGCCTCCCATGGCGGTCTGTTCCAGTTGCCACAATGTCCAGGAAAAATGCGATAGCTGTCACCGCAAGGAGCCCACGGCCATGGCTCCGGCAGGCTCAGGCGGATCGGCGGGGTAGCTGAACTTGGAGCCGTAGGCATCCGGGTGCCAACGATCATTGCCCACGTTTTCCACTACCTACGCTGAACGGAAACAATCACCGTAGCATTAATCCGGACGAAGCCATCGCGCCTTCGGCATCAACTGCACGGCTCCCGGCTGCGGCTGCTGCATGCCTTCGTTAAGCACCCACAAGCGGTCTATAGACCGCTGGCGAAAGTTTTTGCGAGTTTTACGACCGCGCCACTGACCTTGCCGATCTTCTCAATCAACTCCGCCTTCTTGGAGTTCTCATCTGCCGTGGAATTTACGATTCGCAGCAGTTCAACCAGCTCGTCCCTGTCGCTCTTTGTTGGAAACAGGGCCTTGATTTCCGCGACCGTGAGACTCGTGTAGCTGGAGAGCTCCTCGCCAAATTCCGCCTTTGTCTCTTTACTAGCAAGTTCGCCGATCTTACTTTTCTTTGGCATCGCATCCTCCCCAGATTTCTTGTGAAATTCAATTGGAAAGTCCGGATATCTTCTCCTTCGCCTTTTCTATCGCTTTGTCGACCGCCTTTTCCACAGAGTCTAACGAGAGCCCGGGATTGACCGCATCAAGCAGGCGGCCAATAGCCTCCCGGTGAGCCGCGTCCAGCTTTTCAAGGCTGTTGATCCATCCGCCAACTGCTTCATGAGCAGCGATTGCATGACGGTACTCGCGAGATATGGCGTCCCGCAGATCCTTTCGGATGTTTTCGATTGGTGCGATTTCAGTTTGGTACTCAGCCACAAGGTCGCTGTAGAGCAACTGGAAATCGCGGTTTTCATCGTAATCACGGCCATACGCGGCTTTGAACGCCACTCGCCAGTGTTTCAGGTACGCCGGACCGTAATTCTTGAAGAAGAATGACTCGAAGACCGATATCTTCTGATCCACATACGCATCCACCATAGCTGTGTGGGACTGCTGGAGCGAGTTAATGATTTCAAGCTCCTTCTTGTGCGTCTGGGCAATTTGCGGAGGCACAGAAGCACAGCCGCTCGATAGAGATAGGGCGAGGGCGAGGGTTACCCAGCGAAATCTCATTACACGCACTCCTGGTATCGGCCTGGATGCCTTACGTATTGTGTTCATCTTCTACCTTTCCCTCCAGTGACCTGTAGTTTCTGCCACTCATCTGAACGCCTAATCGGGATAGAGGAAAGCCTCGCGGCGGGCAGCCCTCGCCCTTCTCCTAGCCTTGGCTCCACGATTACCTGGTACGTGGACTTTCAATCACTTCGCTAGTTCTGTGCCACGCTTGCCCACACGCTGGAATTCACCGGCCGCCTACAGGCGGTCCGTGGAATGACAGCTTAGGGTCAGGTCTCCTTGGTTTCTTTTCCTAAAAGGTATCCAGCGATAGTACCCAGCAGGCCCATCACAGGAGCAATTTGCGTATCGGTGTAACCTGCGACAACGAGAAAGACAGCGACCATCACTATGAGGATCGTCCCGAATATTCGGAGAACAGCCTCCGTATGCTTTCCGGCGCGAATCAAGTAGGTTGCGAGCAAAATTACAAGCAGGCCAAACACCAAGACACTCGCACTGATTGTCATGGCGTCTGTAACGGACCACCATGATGACGCAGCAGTGCCAACCGGGGCGGGAGATGAAGATGTCGACAGGCCGTCGATTATTACATTCTTCTTCTGCAGTGCCAGGTTAATCTCCTCAAGTGTCACTTTTGCCCCCCCTTAGCCTTCTTGAGATCAGCTTCCAAGAGCTTCACTTTCTCCTCAAGAAGAGCAATCTTCTCCTTCTGCGCTATTACCAAAGCGTTCAGGCGAGATATCTCGGCATCCACCTTTTGGTTTTGCTCACCAGGAAACTGCTTCTTATGCCCTCCAGGATCCGCGTCACTGAATCGGCCGGGCATCTGCTGAGCGCCAACTGATAAGGTGAAGAGAACGAGCGTTACAGCTATAAACGCAATGCGAAGCACGGCAATCCTCCTTTCCATGGATAGGCTGCAGCCTTTTGCAGCCCTCACGCTAGGCCCCAGATACCACAACGGACGTTGACAGACAGATGCCGGGCCCGGCAACCGATCCTCCGGGCTGCGGAGCGCTCCCGGATCGGAGTTCAGGGCATACGGGCAGATCAACTGGGCCATCCCAGCTGCCCATCCAGCAGAAAGTGTTGGGCCGATGAAATTCAGGACTTCCGAAAACCGGCATACCCTTGCCCCCCTCCAGGGACAGGAAGCCTATCCGGAGAACCACCAAAGAAATGACCTATGAGAATGCCGGATCTTACTTCGGGGTGGCGCGGGCGTCAAGGAAAAATTCCCGCCCCAACAGGAACTTGGAAGGCAAGCTGCTTTAGCAGGAAGTCCCGAGGTGGATCAAAGTCTCCTCTGACCAGCCGCTCCCAGAGGTCCGGAACCGGTTCCAGGCGATCCAACGGGAAGGTCTCCAGCTTTTGCCCGTCCAGACCTTCAAAGACCACATCCGCCCGATAGAGTCCTAAGGATTTCGCGACCCGGAGAACCTCTCCAACGCCGAGATCCGCCCGGCCGTAGATCCGAACCCGCTGGTTAACCCGGGGCATTATTGAGTTCACTATCTCTTCCAAAGTCTCTACGTTTCGATTACTCGTTGGGACCACTCAGTGCGTCAAGAAAGGCGCGGGCTCGAATCACAGAGATGCCAGCAAATGTTCCCAGACCCAGAAGGTGGTGATCGCCAGAGACGATATACGTGGCTCCGGAGACCTGAGCCGTTTCAAGGAATTTATCGATGTTGGTGTCCAGGACAACCTTCACTTAAGCGCCCGCGTGGAGAATTTCATCTACCAGTGCCTCGCGCTCTTCCTCCGTAAGTCGGGAAAAGTCCAGTCCTCGGTCGCGGCAGATGGTCTCAATCTTTTCCCGGTTTCGATCCACCAGACGGTCGAGCCTTTCCAGGCCGCCAATAAGCTTGGCGAGTGCGAGCCGTCTGGCCGCCGGAGAAAGCTGCTCCAGGGCAATCAGAATTTGCTCCTCGTTTACCTCAATCTTCGGCATTGTCTCCTCCATATCTCACCGAGGGCGCTTTGACCAAGCGCCTGGAGAATAAGTCAGAAGTCAATTTGCCCTCGTCAGGAATGAGCCTACGGATGTACCATCCAACTGATGAATCGTAACTGTATATCCGGCTTGCCTGGCCCGATGCCGCTTGCCGCGCATTCCGCTTGCGAAATCATATTCGGCACGCATCCCGTTATCTTTCCTTCGGGCCGCGTTAGGCGGTACTTTAGGAAGCGCCGGGCCTTGTGGATCAAGCCTTTCCGTTCAATCATGCGGCCTTACCTTCCCGGCGCACGTTGCGCCAGAAAGGGCCGTCGCCGTTCTTGAAAGTCCGTTCATGTACGGGGAGAACCGACAGGAGCACTCCGTATCGCAGGTTAAAATCGGCCAGCAGGTCGGCAATCCGGTCAATCTCTTTTGAAGGCCGGATCTCCCCCCGCAGGATCAACAAAAGGTCAACGTCTGATTCATCGTGAGCCCGACCGCGGGCCTGGGAGCCATAAAACCAGAGGTTCACAAAGTTTCCCCCATATCGTTCTTTGAGTGCATGCGCAAGCTCCCGAAGAATCTCCTTGAGAGATGGCCGGCTACTCTTCACGTGCCTGGATCTTGCCACAACAAGCATCCCCCCCTAGTGATGATCACTTCCCAACACGATTCCCGCAGCCGTCCGTTCCCACATTCCAACGAGGAACAATCTGCGAACATAATCCTTTGAAACAACTCTATTTCCTTGTCCACGCAATGTCAAGGCTGATTACCGCGGCCCTCTGCGGAGGAACTATGTGCCGCCATTTCGGTGGTCACAACGTCCAGGAGAGCTGCAAGAAATGCCACCGCAAGGAGCCCACGGCCCTGGCCCCTGCGGCATCGGGCAGTTCGGCGGGATAACGGGAAAGGAGATGATGCCCCGGGCTCGCCGCAGCCCGCCATCGGCTACAGGCCGAGGCCATGCAGCAAGGCAGACCTCCAGCGCTACCCGGCCTTCTTCTTCGCGATCAGTTCGCGGACTGCCGGTACCAGATCCACCGGGACCTCCATGACCGTGTGCGTCGTGGCCTCGTAGGCCGCCTCATCTTCGGCCACAGCCTCCTCGTCGGTCTGGCTCTCGTAGTGCTCAAGGACGCGGCGGACCCGCTCCTCATCCCAACCAGGGGAAAACTTCGACTGTTTCATCGCTTTCTCCTCGTCGCCGCCTCCGCCCGCGCAGCCAGCCCACTGTCGTCTCACGATCTCCCTGGTCTCACGCTGGTCGGCTGCAGGCATTTAGCCGGCCATCGCAGCGCGCCGACATTACTGGCTCTAAACCTCGCGAGTTGCTGATCACGGGTAGGGCCCAAGGAATCGTTCTCCGTTGAAATGGATCATGTGGTCAGGCGCGTCCGCAACCCACACCTCAGTTTCCCACACAATCTCCCCCAGGTACTTGAGCAGCCCACGACGATCGAGGAAGGCAGTCACGAAGACCAGCCCTGCTCTGCTGCCCGAGAAGAGGGACTTCAATTCTGACAACCGCTTTGGGTTCACCGGCCCGTGGCTCGTCACGGCCTCAACCACGACAAGCCAGTTCTTGTCCGTATAGCGCACCACGACGTCTGGCATCTTGCCGTGTTCCCGAACAACGACACTCAGTGAGCGTAAGCCGTCCTCATCGAAGTAGGCCCACTTTTTCTTTGTGTCTCCCACATATAATGGCCTCGCGCTTGGTGTAAAGCGGGGGCAGAACTCGTCGATGATTTGGCGGACAAGCGCATTCTGCCCACCGGGCGACAGATCAATCGTCACCCCAGCAGCGAGGACGAGAGGGATACGGCGCATGCTTCGGGCCTGGGCGTAGCGCTGGGCAAGCGTCCGAATGTCCACAAGGTAGCGCCTCAGCGCGGCAACCCATTTCGTAGTTCCGAAGGTCCGGATGACTGCGAGCGCATGTGGCTCGATCTGGTAGCAATAGTTCGGGCTGTTTGTGGGTCGGTCAGGCTCATCGGGATTCGCAACAACCAATCCTGCTTGTTCAAATTGATGGAGGGTAAACCGCCGAACGGTCTCGCGTGTGTTTGGTGCCCACTTCTTTCGGTAGTGCTTCGCTGCGAACTCCATAATGGGCGTTACTCCCATCATGGGATTTGCTGCCTCCGACCAAGCCTTCGTCGGTGTGAGATCGACGAGGGCCAGCAGAGTGAGGGCGGCGCGAGCGCAAACCCAGCGTGTCAACAACCACAGCGTCAAGCGCGTCCTGGCTCGGGATGTTGCCCCGGAGCTTACGCCCCAGTTCGATCAAGGCGGCCCTTGTCGGATAGCGGAGGGAGCGAAGGTCGGCGGCGTTGACTTGAGTATGGCCGTTGAACTGGCGGAAGTACATGTCGAGAGGCGAAGAATTCAGAAAGGCAGACAGGCCCCAAGCCAGCAACCGTTCAAGCGCTGCGCCATGCTCATGGAAGTAGTTGAGGTGATTCTCAAAGCCCACGGCTTCACAGGCAACAATGCGATCATCGAAAACAGCAGCCACGACTCGACGGCGCTCCTCCTTCGCGGAAAAGCGCTTGACGAGCACATATATTCCGGAAGGGACCGTAAGTGCTGCGCTGCTGCTGTTGTAAACGATGGCATTCGCTTTCTTGGTCGTCGGCTTCGGCCACTGGACGCCGCCGCCGTCGAAGTGGGTGGGATGGATGAGCGGAACGGTGTCCGCGCCGGGCTGTGAACGCAGCCAGCGACGAGCGCGAAAGTCCACAACGCGACCGGTACTCACCTCCAGCCCTAGATCGTCCAGCGTGCAGGGGAGTCTCTCCATGGCGTCGGCGACGGCTTGACCCTCGCGATCTAGGACGAGATGTATGAACGCTTGGGCATCACCAGGCCGGACAACACGTCGAAAGGGGACGGCTCGCTCTACGACATTCTGGTCCTCAGGGGTGCGGCTCCAGGAGATTCGAACGGTGCGTTCCTGACGGACCCCCTTGACGCCGTGAAGAATCACGTTTTCCTGAAGCACGTCGTCGTCACGGAAGGGGTCGTCCCGGGATTCGAAAACGTGAACCCTCCTCAGGTTGACGTTGCTCAGGAGGTGCCTACGAAACGGTCGAAAATACGGTCCGTTGCAGAAGCTTCTTGGCGTAATGGCGACGAGCTCTCCCTCATCGTCCAAGAGCATGACGACGAGGGCAAGAAAGGCCGTGTAAAGGTTGCTCGTTTCTACGCTGACACGGCGGAGGAGTTGACGGGGGCGGGACTCAGCCCGAAACTTCTTGTACGGCGGATTGAGGATCGCCAGATCAAAGGCCAGAGACTCGGTGGGAAAGAGGCCCTTGTCGAGAGCGCAGACAGCCGCTTCGATGAAGTCCTCTGCTCGCACCTCCCATTTGCAGGCTATGCCAACCTCGGCACACGCCCGCTCGCAGGCTGCTAATGTCTGCCGGAGTGGCGGCAGGAGGTCCTGATCTATCTCAAATGCAGTCAGAGCGACCTCCTCGGGACGATGTGTGCGCGAGCATATTTCGGCCACCCAGGCTGCTGTCAGTGCTCCAGCTCCGGCGCCAGGATCAAGGAAACGAATGCGCTTACGTCGTGGATCGGCCAGGGAGGCCATGAAGCGGGCTGTCGTGGGAGGGGTGAAGAACTGCCCGAGGGTGCTTCGGCGCTTTGGATCGAGGGCGCGGCTAACTGCTCTCCTCGCCTTCTCAGCAGATACCAGTGGGTCCAACATGTTTGCCCCTGAATTCACCGGGAGGTAGCCCCATCAGCCCACCAAGAGTATAGGACGAAAGCCCCGCCTCATCTGAAACAACTCTATTTCCTTGCTTATTCAATGTCAAGGCTGATTACCGCGGCCTTCCTCGGAGGAACCATGTGCCGCTATTTCGGTGGTCACAACGTCCAGGAGAACTGCGAGAAGTGCCACCGCAAGGAGCCCACGGCCATGGCCCCATCGCCTCACGCCAAATCGGCGGGCTAATCCCGAGTTACAAAATCGAATGCCGCCTTGAGACACGACCTGGTGCCGCTGGGGTGACCTCTCCTTCCCAATCTCAACGGAGGACGATGGGCCGGGCTGCGATGTTCCCACGAATTTGGAGAGTGTTTCGGTAGAGCAGTCGTTGCCCCCAGTAAATCTCAAGGTAATATGGCTCTGGTCTCAACGGAACATTCGAAAAAAAATAGTGACCAGAGACATCGGTGAATGATGGTGAGCTTCGGCCAAGCACCGGGTGAACCAGAAAAACGGTCAAGCCGGGAATTCCCCGATTGGAACCGTTTAAGACATTGCCTTGGAGGGTTTCCGCCCACACTGGCTGGGGAATGATCAGAAGGGCAAAGAAGCTAACTCCGAGGATTGCGACCAGTATTACTTTTTTCATGGTTCACTCTGTTAGAATTTCCCGCTCTGGTCCAGACCAGGCAGGTTGGCGGGCGCGGATTTAATATTTTCCGCCCTCTCGTTGGGCTTTTCCGCGACTTTGGTGCCACCGTGTATCTCGCCGAGTAAAACTACCCCCTTTCGCACGTCCTGCGTAAGGATTGTTTTGATGATCTTGGGCGGATTGTAGCCGGGCATAACAATTTCGAAAATAATCTTGTCCACGTTTGGATAGATCACCTCCTCAATCACGCCTCCTGTCGACGGTGTGGTGTCCTTCAATTTGTTAGAAACAGAAATTGTGGCGGCTGTGGGATCATCGGTCAGCAACTTGCCCGAGACTTTCAAGGGTTGTACAGCAGAAGGTTTCGAAAAATAGAGTGCAATGGTGATGAAGGTCAATCCGATAACGAAAATACCCAAAGCTGGATAGCGCGTTGTTACGTTAATCATCTTCTTAAACTCTACCTTGATAGCTTCTTCAGGGTTGGACTCTTTGAGAGTAATCGTTCCTTTGTACAGTAGGATCATTCCTCCGACGACCATAAGCAAACCACTTATACCCCCAAAAACGATAATGAGATCGAATGCCGGCATTTTGAGCCCTCCCAACGTCTACCAAATGACCCTTCTCACCAAGAACGAGGAATGGAATATATATTTACCTTTCGGATCGAGACCTGTCAAATATATCAGCCAGGTTGCACACCCCCTCTTATTAGAGCTGCTCGCACATTCGAAACCTGATATTACCCCCTTGGATCAGTCCCTTGGGAACAACCTAGGCTGCTACCAGGGGCGGGGTGCTCGTTGACTTCACTAACTGCCTCGGAGGGCCAGGGGATACCGGCTCCTTTTGGGGTGTGGGGCAAAAAACTAAAGGGCCTCAACCCCCAAAACTGCGATACCTTTCTCAGGTTACTTTTGCGCGCCTGTTTAGGTCCTACACTCCAAACAAAACCAACGCTTGAATACCAATCTATTGAAGCAACTCTATTTCTTTAGCCGGCCAATGTCAAGGCCAGGCAGTGATGATCACGAAGCCCTCGGGCTCGCCCCCAAAACAAAATCTTTTATTTACAAGTAGACTGCAAGACCGGTAGAATAAAAAGTCAGTTTCCCATACAAGAACAGGCCAGGCCGGGATTGCACTTATCACCCTTAACCAAGAAGGGGACAAACCTAGTGCCACATTCCTCCCTGGCAAAGCTCCAGAGGCGAATTTCCTACCTGGCTCAAGGGTCGATGTGGGCCTTCGCATCCTGGAATGCTTCCTGGGGCCCGAAAGAGATTAAGAGAAAAGGAAAACGCTAACCCAACTCGTAGGAGACAAATGATGCCAGGCGTGCAACCAATCCCCCTGACTGATGAGCTCGTGCGTGAGGCCCGCGCGATGATCGGAAAGGAAGTCTCCCGAGCCAAGCCCGGCAATCAATGGAACGAAGAGGCGAGCCGAGATGCCATCCGGCATTATGCCCACGGCATTGGCGACGACAATCCACTCTGGTGCGATCCGGCCTACGGTAAGAAAAGCGCCTATGGCTGCACAATCGCCCCGCCCACGTTCCTGCACACGGTGGACACCACGATCGTAGCTCCCGGCCTGGGGGGCATCCAGCTCATCTTTGGAGGGACCGATTGGACTTTCCACGACACGGTGCGTGGCGGCGATGGGATTACTCCCTGTGTAAAGATTGCCGACGTAGAGGAACATCACGGGAAAAAGGTTGGCCGCTTTCTTATCCAGGTGGGAGAAATCACCTATACACGACAGGATGGAAAGCTCATGGCTCGTGCTCTGGGACGGACGCTGCGCATCCCCCGGGTGGGGGCCGAGGGCCAGATGCGCCATGAACAGCGCCGGCAGACCTACACCGAGGAGCAACTGGAAGCAATCCGCCAGGAAGTTCTGCAGGAGAAAAGGAGAGGGTCTCAAACTCGGTTCTGGGAGGCGGTAGAGGCGGGGGAACTGCTGACTCCGGTTGTGAAAGGCCCCCTCAACCTGATCGACATGGTCTGTTACATGGCCGGACTCGGCTATCCTACCCCGTTCAAAGCTCTGGAGCGTTCCTACCTTGACCCTTACCAGGGCGACAAAATGTTCTATCGCAATGAGCGAGGGGATCTGATCAACGCCGCCGTCGGGCACCTGGACGAAAACGTGGCCAGGGAAATCATCGGCATGCCCGGGGCCTACGACGTGGGCCACCAGCGCATAAGCTGGATGGGCCACCTCCTGACGAACTGGATGGGGGACGAGGGGTTTCTCAAGCGCCTCCAGGTGAAGATCGAGAGGCCGAACCTCTTCGGGGATACGACCTGGTGTCGCGGACGGGTCACGGGCAAGCGCCAGGAGGGCGGTGAGTGCCTGGTCGACTGCGAGCTGTGGGCGGAAAACCAGCGCCAGGAAATTACCGTCACAGGAACGGCCACCGTCCGGCTGCGCAGTCGGGAAGTATAAAGGAAGGGAGGGTCCGAGGTCATGAGGGACTTCCTGGCAATCGATGTGGCGACGGATCTCCGCCACGTAGGTGCTCAGCATTCGCAATGGAGCCCGATCCAAAGGGGTGGGCTCGACCGCCTCTTTGGATCGGAGGCCTTCAGCGAGGTCGTGAGTCCTGAAGTGTCTCTGCGGGAGATGGACGAGGCGGGAGTGGAAAAGACGTTCGTCATGGCAATGACCCGACGGCCGGCCCGAGAGAGAGGCGGAGTATCCTATGAACAGGTGGCGGAGCTTGTCGCCCGCCATCCGGACCGGCTCGTGGGCCGTCTGCGCCTGGATCCCCGCAGCGGCGCCATGGGTTACTGGGACCTCGCCGAAGAGCTCCGGGACATGGAGCGGGCGGTCAAGGAATTCGGCTTCCGCTCCATGTTCTTGACTCCAGGGGAAGTCCGGCGCCCTCCCAATGACAAGGTCTACTACCCGTTTTACGCCAAGTGCGTGGAACTCGATCTCGTGGTCAGCATCCATGTCGGTCACGACGGCGCTCTCAGGCCATCCGAGATGAGCCGGCCGCTGCATCTGGACGAGGTGGCGCTTGATTTCCCCGATCTCAAATTCATCGGATTCCACATCGGTTGGCCCTGGACCGAGGAGATGATCGCGCTGGCCGTGAAATTTCCCAACGTCTACATCGATCTCACGGCCCACGCGCCCCGACACTATCCACCCGAGATCGTGACATATATGCGCAGCCGGGGGCAAGACAAGGTGCTGTGGGGAGCTTTCCACCCGGCCATCCCCTGGAAGCGAGCCCGGGAGGAGTTCGACCAGATCGATCTGAAGGAGAGCGTGCGTCGCAAGATCCTGCGCGAGAACGCCCAGAAGCTGTTCAGGTTCTAAGGAGGAATCAATCATGACAACCAGCCATGACAAGATGGACCGGCGCCGTTTTCTTATGACTTCGGGGATCCTGCTCGGCAGCGCGGCTGTAAATCCCCTGTGGCTGCACTGGGCTTCGGCGCAAGAACTGGCCAGGCAGCAGGTGATCCGCTATGCCAGCAACCATGAGGACATCAAGTCCATGGATCCCATGGCCGAGACGAACACCGAGGAATACATGATCAGCCGGCTCATGCACGAAGGCCTGGTCGCCTTCCCGCCCGGAAACGACTTTGCACTGGATAACCTGCAGCCGGGGCTGGCGGAACGCTGGGAGACTTCTGCGGACGGCAAGACCTGGACTTTCTTTTTGCGCTCCGGCGTCGTATTCCACAAGGGCTTTGGCGAATTGAGCGCTGAAGACGTCAAGTTCACCTACGACCGCATCCGCGATCCAAAACTCGGCTCCTCGCACCGGGGGCGCTACGCGAACATCCAGGAGGTCAGGGTCCTCGACAAACGAACCGTGCGCTTCTCCCTGGCCAGCCTGGATATCCTCTT
>JACPSX010000093.1 GCA_016193065.1 Candidatus Tectimicrobiota bacterium
AGGGCCAGATGCGTGAGCGCCTGGGGAAAATTACCCAAAGCCTCGCCGCACGGCCCCGTCTCTTCCGCATAAAGGCCGAGATGGTTCGCGTAACCGAGCATCCTTTCAAACATGAGACGCGCCTCGTCCAATTTCCTCCGATCGGTCCTTCCGGCTCGCGTCAGCGCCTCCACGAGCCAGAAGGTGCACATATTAAAAGTCCCCTCGTCTCCTTCGAGGCCGTCTACGCCTGCCTTCGCATGGTAACGGTAAACCAGGCTGTTCGAGACGAGCCCGCCCTTGGCAGGCGAGCGGTTGATGGCATCGAGAGTCTTGAGCATCCGGGGATCGGTCGGCGACACGAAGAAGACAAGGGGCATCAAGAGATTGGAAGCGTCCAGCGTTTCGCCTCCATAGTACTGAACAAAGGCCTGAGCTTTATCGCTCCAGCCCTTGTTCATGATCTCCTCGTAGATCGTATCACGGGCCTTGAGCCAGCGCTCCCGATCGGCAGGGAAGGAGCGTTTCTCGGCCAGCCGCAACCCCCTGTCCAGCGCCACCCAGCCCATGAGTTTGGAATAAACGAAGTGCTGGGGCTCGCCTCGGACCTCCCAGATGCCGCGGTCTTCTCTACGCCAATTATCGCAAACCCAGTTGATAAGGCGCCCGAGCTCCTTCCAGAGGCCGTAAGAAATGGGCGTCCCGTACTTGTTATAAAGATAGACAGAATCCATGAGCGCCCCGTAGATATCGAGCTGGAGCTGGTGGTGGGCGCCGTTCCCGATCCTGACGGGCCGTGAATTTCTGTAGCCTTCAAGATGATCGAGGGTCGTCTCGGTCAGGTCATGGCGGCCGTCGATTCCGTACATGACTTGCAGCGAGCCGTCGGGATCAAGCTCGTGGCAGCGCGCCTCAAGCCAGTCGATAAACCTGGCGGCTTCCTGGGTGAAGCCGATGCGCATGAGAGCGTAGAGCGTGAAGGCTGCATCCCGGATCCACGTGTATCGGTAATCCCAATTGCGGCTCCCCCCAATGTGCTCCGGCAGGCTGCAGGTCGGCGCTGCGACAATGGCCCCGGTCTGCTCATAGGTGAGGAGCTTGAGCACCAGGGCCGAGCGGTGGACGATCTCCCGCCAGCGGCCCTGGTAGGCGCATTTCGAAAGCCAGCGGCGCCAGTAGCGCACGGTGCTCTCGAAGAGGCGTTCGGCTTCCCCCTCGCTCAGCGCCTGGCCGCAACCCGACCTGGAGGGTGTTTGCTGGAGGAGAAATATAGCCGTCTCTCCCTCATGCAGCGTAAATTCCGCGACAGCTCCTCCCAGGCCGTCTGCCTTGAGCGGAACTTTCGTCGCCAGGCCAAGGCTCAAGTCCAAGGAATCGAAGCTCACGCCCTCGGGGCAGACGCGGACCTCGTGCTTGTCCCGGGAATAGTTGAACGCCGGCCGACACTCCATGCGGAAGGGCATCGTCCCGCGCACCAGGCTCACGCGACGGATGATCTGATGTTGACCGTGCCATGGCCCCGGCTCACCGATGGGCATGTAATCGGCAATCTCCGCAACCCCCTCCGGGGACAGAAACCGGGTAATGAGAACGTTGGTATCCGGCCAGTAAAACTGCTTGCGCGTTACACTCTTGACAGTAGGCGCGATCTGAAAACGCCCATCATTCCTGTCATCCAGAATGGCCGCAAAGATGCTCGGGGAATCGAATCGGGGAAAGCAAAGCCAGTCGATCGAGCCGTTCATACCCACGAGCGCCACCGTGTGCAGGTCCCCGATAACACCGTAGTTTTCAATTGGTTGATAGCCCATAACGGCCAGTCTTTATCAGAAAACCACCCTGGAGAAAAAGGGTTCCGATTTCAGAACGGGGTATAGTTACTCAAACGATCACCTCCTCAGCATGGCGGCCCAAGAGTTGCGCGCCGAGGATACGATTGGTCCCTTCCTCGATCAGTACTTTAACCCTCTCCTCTAAAGCTCGATTTTTGGATCGTGAAGCTGCTTCCACGGCCGCCGAAAGCCCGCTGTCGAGATTCAATGTGGCACTCGTCAAGTCTTACTTCTCCAACTCTACGCCAAGTGCGTCGCTCGTACGGTTAACATAAGAATACACTGCTGTCCCAACGTTTGTTTCAAGAATCTAACCCCGATCTGACATTAATCAGCTCAAGAAATCATTTCTGATAAGCGTTGAATCGCAGGAAAAAGCTATTAGTACCATGAATGAATAACTCACCTTTCATGAGTTTACGAACCTGCGATCCATATATCGGCAACCCTTGTAGCACGCGGTCCTGGATCACATTTGGTCGATTCTTTTTGTCAGATCGGGGCTAAGTAACGCTTTGGAAGCAAAAGGTTTTTAGACAAAAATGTCATTCTCTATCATATGGGGATCCGGGGCAACGTCTCACGCAATACAGTGGCGCACGCGAACAGCGACCCTTCCTCGGGGATTCAACCCGGAAAACACACGATTTGCAACGGCATTGCTTCCCCGGGAGGGGGAACTCGGATCGAAGTGCAGGTTCCGATTCAACCAAGCTCTGCCGGTACCGCTCCAACGTGATGTGCTTAACTTGAGCAACATGCCCAGCAATGTAGACGACATGAACCGAGAAGGCAGCCGAAAAGAGTCGGGATGGAACCGCCGGCAATACCGGCCAGGGGAAATGCCGTGAAGCGCGCCCGTTTGATGGTGGCGGATGATCATGCTCTTCATCGTGGAGGGAATTCGAAAGTTGCTCGAATCCGAGTTCGAGCTCGTGGGAGTGGTGGGCGACGGAAGAATCCTCCTCCAGGAAGCGGAACGACTGACGCCCGACCTGATCCTGGTGGACATCTCCATGCCCGGACTCAACGGCATTGAGGCGGTTCGCCGTTTGCGGAAAACCCTTCCGAAGACGAAATTCGTCTTCCTCACCATGCATTCCGAGCCGATTTATGT
The DNA here is from genome assembly GCA_016193065.1 of Candidatus Tectimicrobiota bacterium. Classification (GTDB taxonomy): domain Bacteria; phylum JACPSX01; class JACPSX01; order JACPSX01; family JACPSX01; genus JACPSX01. The sequence goes on from JACPSX010000093.1 coordinate 2,929, forward strand.
CCGGGAGGCCGTGGCCATGGGAGCCGCCGGATACGTGCTCAAATCCTCGGCTCCCTCGGAACTGCTGCAGGCCCTTCGGGAAGCGCTTCAGGACCGGGTCTATCTAACTCCCCTGGTAATGAAGGAGACTACGCAGTTTCTGCTGGCCGGCCATCCGGAGACGGCAGGGGGAATTCCTTCTCTGACTCCTCGCCAGCGCGAAGTGCTTCAACTCGTCGCCGAGGGGCGCACCACCAAGGAGATTGCGGGTATCTTGAACATCTCGCCCCGGACCGTGCCACCCGGCCCGCAGCCGCAACCTTGAGACCTTCATCATGGGCTGAGGAAAAAGACCCCGCTCACGGTGCCAGAGGACTCGGATGCCGGGCGCCTCATTTCCTTGCGTACCCGCGAGCGATCATGCAGCGATAAAACGCCGTTTCCTGGCGGGAGTACAAGCTCGGTCCGGCGCCGGAGCTGATCTTCTGGGAATCACGCGTGCACTTGTAGAAGTCGCGGTTCCACTGC